>CABSEO010000395.1 GCA_902476665.1 uncultured Emergencia sp. | reverse complement strand
GGCGAAGAGGAAGTAAAAGAAGAGACGAAAGAAGAAACAACGGACGCAGAAAGTACCGATGCGGAGGATCAGGCAGAAAGCCAGGAGACACAGGAAGAAGAAACGGAAGAAGTGCAGGAAGAAAGTGATCTTTCAGAGGATTTAACCATGACTGTGCTTAAGGATCAGGCAGGAACCATAGATTATACTTCATTAGAAGAGCTGAACCCGGAACCGGGAAGCAGAATTGCTGTAGTAGTGAAGAATAAAAAATCTGCATACTGGTCTGCGGTGAAAGAAGGAATGGACGCAGCGGTGGAAGATCTGAATGAAAAAATGGGATATAAAGGAGATGACAGAATCCAGTTATCCTTCGATGGCCCTACAGACGAGTCAGATGTGGAGAGTCAGATTAACATCATTGATGCGGTTCTGGCAGAAAATCCGTCGGTGCTCTGTCTTTCAGCTATTGATATGGAATCTTGTACAGCTCAGCTGGAGACAGCAGCAGAAAATAGTATTCCGGTGGTGATACTGGATTCCGGTGTGGAGAGTGATCTGGTGGATGCTGTGTGCGCCACAGATAATTATGCTGCAGGAGCTGAGGCGGCAAGAAAACTTGCTGAAGCCATTGAAGGCAAAGGTCAGATTGCAGTTATGTCCCACGTGGAATCTTCTGAAACAAGCCAGAAAAGAATTGCAGGTTTTACAGAAGAACTGGAAAAAAATTATACGGAAATAGAGATTGTGAATATTTCATACGAAAATGAGGACAGCTCTCTTGCAGAGATGGCTGAAGCAGTCCTGAAACTGTATCCTGATCTGAAGGGATATTTCTGTACCAATGAAGAGGCGGCAAACGCAGTTCTTAGTGTGACGTCAGAGTCTGAAAAAGGGATTGCTGTCGTGGGATTTGATGCAGGAAGACAGCAGCAGACAGCAGTGAAAGAAGGCAAAGAGGGATGATCGTGCAGAATCCCTATGGAATGGGATATGCTACGGTAGTCGCAGGAGTCAGGTCAGATCCGGATCAATACCTGGGAAATGATAAATTTATTAATACAGGGTATCAGTGGATCGACAGTACTAATATAGATTCAGAAGAATATGCTAATTATTTATATGAGTAAAGTGGTAATGTGATTTCGCTGAAATATTTAGAAGTTTTTAACAAAGCCTGAACAAAATAGACAATAAAGAAGAAAAGAGATTGTATAGAATGCATACAATCTCTTTTTTGTGTGTAGAAATGGGGGAGAAAAGACATAATAATAGCGGAAAAGCTTATAAAAAACTGTTAATAAATTGACAAAATGCCTATTCCATAGTAATATCAAGGTATGTGAAGGTGGTGATACTGTGGTAGAAGATACGATCAAAGCAATTCGTGAGACGGAGAAGAAGGCAGAAGAAATGATAGCAGATGCTAAAGCTTCGGAATCTCAGCTTCTTGAAAAAGCGAAACAGGAAGCAGCAGAATTGGAATCCAGCATGATAGAGCAGGCAAAAACCCAGGCTGCAAAAGCAAGGGATGAAGCGCTCCGTGCAGGAAAGGAAAAGCTTGAAGAGACCGTTCAGGAAGCCGGCAGTGAGATTAAGCAGCTGAAAGAAACAGCGAAAAGCCGGGAAAAAGAGGTGGTTCAGGCAATTGTTGAAGCGCTGGTATAACCAGGGTGAAAAAGAAAAAATTAAAGGAAAAGGAGGGATAGGAATATGGCAGTTTTGCAGATGCAAAAGGTCAGTATCTGCGCGCTGAAAAGGGATAGAAAAGAAATTCTGGAAAAACTTCAGTCACTGGGTGTTATGGAAATTTTTCAGCTTCCCGATGAGGAGGAAGGGTTTGAGAAAATCAGTACTCAGCAGGAACGGAGTACTTTTGAGAAAAACGCGGCTCTGGCAGACAGTGCATTGGATATCCTGCAGGAATATGTACCGGAGAAAACTTCTATGCTGGCAAGTCTGGAAGGGAAAAAACTGGTAGAAAAAGAAAAATATCTGGCTGCAGCGGACAAGAAAGAGGATGTCATGGCGGCAGCTTCGGAGATTGTCAGCCTGCAGAAACAGATTGCGGAGCATAGAGCGAACATTCAGAAATTAGAGAATCAGGCAGAGGCGCTGACACCCTGGCTTGGTCTGGGAATCCCTATGAACTTTAAGGGAACCAAATCCTGTGCGGTGCTCATCGGAGCAGTATCCGGAGTTCTCACCATGGATGAACTCTATGGGCTGGTGCTTGGAGAAGAAGAGATTTCCGGTGTTGATATTTCTATATT
>CABSEO010000394.1 GCA_902476665.1 uncultured Emergencia sp. | reverse complement strand
TCTTTTTTACTTAGTTTAATCACAACCTGTATTTTTCACTGAGCATCCTCATCAAAAGTTTGTTCATAACATGTCTCCATATAATTGTATTCTTAATCATTTGACTGTTTTTGGTTCAACGAAAGGCAGCTGCGGATAACGTTTTATAATCCATAAGACAAAATGCTCTCCTGTACTGTGAAGATATTTTTTTCTTATACCACAAAACCCTTCCTGCCGGCAGGAAGGGTTTTGTAATCCATTGGATAATGTCCCTGATAAATTATATTTTCAGGACTATCTCACGTAAACAATATAATCTTTTTTCCTCGGGGCGGTTTCCGGTGCCGCATCTTCAGCCGGATACCCGAGAATGCAGTGGCCAATGCCCGCATAATCTCCTTCGATTCCCCATTTTTTCAGCAGTTCCCTGCCCTCTTCTGATTCAAAGACTTCTCTGGCACGATGGATCCAGCAGGAACCCACTCCCACAGCATAAGCTGCGTTCATCAGATTACCCAGAACAAGTGTGCCGTCTTCCCGATAGGTTGGACGCTCTTTTGATGCCACCACCACAAGAACCGTAGGTGCACCATAGAAAGGATCCGTATCTGTGCCCATCACTCTGGCATTAAGTTCTGACAGATAATCTCTTGTTTTCCTGTCCTGTACAACGATAATTTTCGGTGACTGGGCACCCATTCCTGTCGGCGCATATGTCCCCGCCTCCAGAATTTTCTGCAGTTCCTCTTCTTTAATCTGTTCAGGTTTATAAGCTCTGATACTTCTTCTCTCTTTTAAGTCTTTTAATGTTGATTCCATGCCATGTCTCTCCTTTTCGTATATATTCCAGTCAAAGTTCTGAATAACGACAGCCTTTTCAGAAATACGACATATATCGTCTAAATCCGCTAAAGCAATCCTTTCCTTTTTACTATCTGCCTATATAGTTTTCCGATACATCTTCTTCTGTCAGCGCTTTGGAAAACTTAAAGTGAAAATTACGCAGCCCTTCTCTCAGGTAAAATCTATGAGTATCTGTTCTAAGCTGATTACAGGCGACTTCAATCTGCGTGCAGCCAAATGCGGCTGCTGCAGCACAGGCTTCACGGAGCATAGCTTTTCCAATTCCCCGATTTCTGCAGCCAGAATGAATTGCGAATTCCATAATCTCAGCAATGACAGCAGTATGATGAAGCTGAGACTCAAACCTCAGATTCAGCATGCCAATCACCTGATTATTCAGTTCACAGACAAGACAATAGTACATTTCATCGGCCAGCTGTCTTTCATAAATTTCACAGAATCTGTCATAAGGCAACTGTCGGTTCTCCATATCACAGATTAGTGAATAAACTTGTCTGCAATCTGTAAGTACCGCTTTTCGAAACATAAAACAGCCTCCTTTTCCACCTTTCAAACCTTTCAGTTATCGCCTGCGCCAGCCTCGCTTCAGTCTCTGATGTCATCCATACACCGGTATATTCCCAGAATATGGCAGTTTCATCTTATTTGTCCAGCTCCGTGTACTTATCTTTCTTACCACAGGCCTTCTCCACAGGATACTTTTTCTCATTTTTCCTGACTTTGTCCACAATAATCTCATCCAGATCCAATCCGCAGACATCAGCCATAGAAATACAATAATTCAGCACATCCGCAAGCTCCTCACGAATTCTGTCCATTTTATCCTGACACCAGACATCCTCTCCACTCCACTGGAAAATTTCCAGAAGCTCAGCCGCCTCCAGGCTGATAGAAATGGCCAGATCCTTGGGATTGTGAAACTGCTTCCAGTCCCTGTCATCTCTGAATTTTAAAACCTGCTGTATCGTTTCTTCCTTCATCTTTTCGTTCCTCGCTATTTTGTCTTCAGATCATTGCTGCAAAGAAATCTCATAAACAGTATAGCACGTTATCAAAATTGGTTTCAATATTTTAGTAATTTAACTTATCCATCATTGAAGTTTTTTGACAGGCAAGTGCAGAATACCTGCTAAGAACTGTGACGTCCATATTTACAATAAAGAAGCTGTCAATGACTCCTGCCAGAATCTCTCAAAATGCCCTTTCCCTAAAAAAGCAGAACAGTTCCTCTAATCGTGAGGTCCGGTTCTGCTTCTTCACTTTCTCCCTTTAGACTATAAATGCTTCTGATTAAAACTGCTCTGCCCAGCTTTTCAGTTCTTCTTCTCCTGCATTGGAAGCAAACCGCTTTCCATCGCAGAGAACCGCACCCGGACAAGAATTCTCAAGTTCTTTATTGGTATTTCC
>CABSEO010000393.1 GCA_902476665.1 uncultured Emergencia sp. | reverse complement strand
AACCCCGTGTCATAACCATCAAGCCGCACAAAGCCGGGAGCGATGCGCAGCACCTCCAGATCCGGATATTTGCTGCAGGCTTTGATAATCCCTTCATCATAGGTGATAATGGAGGTTTCATCTACCACAACCACACTGCATTTTGTGTAGCCTTGTCTTACATCGATGAGGGTCATACCCATTTCTTTTGCCGCCAGAAGAAGCTTCTCATTGGTGGCAGAGAGATTGTGAATAAAATATCTGCCTGTACATGCAGCGTTAAAAGCTACATCTTCAGGATAATCTCTGCCCAGATCATGATCGCCGGCGAAAAAAATCGGAGAATTTTTTTCCACTCCCATTTTGCAAAGAAAGATATCAGGATGGTTTGAAATTCCCTTGTCCACAACGCCTTCTGAAGCAATGAATTCCAGTGTGTAGCCCTGCTCTGTAAGATATTCTTTCAGCCGTATATTGGCATCTTTTGAAATGTATAATTTATTCATGAAAATATTTTACCACGAATGTGCCGGGAAAAAAAGAATAGATTGTATTTTATTGGCACAACCACTTGACTTTATCAGCATGGATATGGTTACATTATACTGGGAAAGAAAGACGAAAGGAGAAGAATTGCTATGGAAAAAAATAACACGTTGATGACTTCGGGTGTGATTTGGAAGGAAATCCTTCTTTTTTCGATTCCGCTGATATTAGGAAATCTGTTTCAGCAGCTGTATAATATTGTAGACTCTGTGATCGTAGGAAATGTGGTGGGAGAGAATGCTTTGGCAGCAGTTGGCGCAGGCGGCTCTATTATACAACTTCTGATAGGATTTGTCATAGGTGCTTCAGCAGGTGCAGGTGTTGTTACCTCCCAGTATTACGGAGCACAAAATAAGGACGGTGTGTTCAAGGCAGTCCATACGACTCTTGCCATAGCCATCTGTGCGGGAGTTATTCTATCTGTCATGGGAATCTTACTTACACCCTGGATTTTACAGATGATGAACACGCCGCAGGAAGTTTTTTCTGATGCAAAGGCGTATCTGCAGATTTTTTTTGCAGGCTGTTTCTTTTCTGTTATCTATAATATGCTGGCAGGGATTCTTAACGCCGTAGGAAACTCCAGAAGAGCACTGATTTATCTGATCATTGCAGCTGTTTCCAATACAATTCTGGATATTGTTTTTGTTGCGGGTTTTCACTGGGGCGTTGTGGGTGCAGCACTGGCTACGGATATCAGTCAGGGGATTTCCTGCTTCTTTATCCTCCGCTTTTTATGCCGCAGCAGCCAGATGTACCGTGTGCGTCTCAGAGCCATTCGCTTTTACGATCATCTTCTGTCGCGGATTATCAAAGTCGGACTGCCTACAGGAGTTCAGAACATTGTTGTTTCTTTATCCAATGTAATCGTGCAGTCCAGCATTAACAGCTTCGGTGCAACAGTCATGGCATCCTATGCAGCATTTAACAGAATTGACGGCTTTATACTGCTTCCAATTTTAAGCATCAGTATGGCGGGAACTACTTTTGCCGGACAGAATTTCGGCGCAGGACAGCCGGAGCGAATCAAGAGAGGGATTAAAGTCTCTGTCGGCATGGGAACCGTCTATGCCATTGCAGCGGGTGCAGCCATGCTGATCTTCGGTCCTTATATCATCAGAATCTTTACCTCTGAGCAAAGCGTCATAGAGACGGGAATTTACATGATGAAATATATGTATCCGTTTTACTGGTTTATTGCTATTTTTCATATTTCCATCGGTAATATCAGAGGAGTTGGCAGAACATTGGAAGGAATGCTCATGTCTGTTTTTGCATTATGTGTGTGCAGGGTAATCTGGATTCTGGTCAGCATGCGTATTTCTCATCAGCTGATGCTGGTAATCATTGGATATCCGATTACCTGGCTGATCGGCGTAATTCTGATGGCGATTTATCTCAAATGGGGAAGATGGCTGAGAACTGAAGAAATGGAAACGGCAGAAACAGGAATCTAATATGGAGTATGGATAAAGAATCACTGGCTGTCAGGAATCAATTCAGCAGAGAGGCGGTAAAATTATGGTAAATATCGGTAATAAATGGGATGAAGTTTTAGCGGGGGAATTTGATAAAGACTACTATCAGAACCTTCGAGCTTTTTTGATTAAGGAATATCGCAATAAGACGATTTACCCTGATATGCATGATATTTTCAATGCATTGAAGGCGACGTCATATGAAGATGTCAAAGTGGTAATCCTCGGGCAGGATCCATATCACGAGCCGGG
>CABSEO010000392.1 GCA_902476665.1 uncultured Emergencia sp. | reverse complement strand
TGCCGGACGGTATGGGTACGTAAGGAACGTGTAGTGAAGTTTATTGGCTATGACGCCGGAGAAGAGGACAGGCGAACTAAGGTGGCTGACAGAGATAAAGCAGATGCGCTCTATCAGAAAGAATATCCGCTGATGGAGTGGGGCTGGAACCGGGAACGGTGTATCTGCGAGATGCAAGATGCGGGGCTTCCTCTGCCGGGGAAGTCCTCGTGCTTTTTCTGTCCTTCCACGAAGCGTTGGGAGATCCGTACACTGTACCATCAGTACCCAGATCTGCTGGAATGGGTACTCAAGCTGGAAGAGAATGCCCTGCCTAACCTCCACATCGTGCGCGGACTGGGCAGGGACTTTGCATGGCGGGACCTAATCCGTGCAGACGAAAACCAGTTGGCAATACCAGAGGTGTTTCCAGATGAAAGCCGACCGTGTAGCTGTTAATGTTCTGTATTCTCCTACAGCAAGCTTCTACCGCAAAAAATGAATTGAAACCCGACTATGAGATGTTGTATCATATTGCACAGCAGAGAGAACGGGAGGCTGTGAAAATTGCTTGCTTATTTTCTGGAAATGTTGGAAGGGGAAAAGGACAAACGAGCATTTACAACCCTCTATAAAGAAAACCATATCCGTATGGAACAGGCCGCCATGAGAATCTTGAAGGATCAGGCTGATGCTGAGGATGCTATGCAGAATGCTTTTCTACAAATTATCCGTCATTTTGAAGAAATATATAAAATTCCCTGTGATAAATTGCCCTCTTGGTGCGTCTCTATAGTGAAGAATGAAGCCTTATCGATTCTCAGGAAGAAAAAGCGATTGGTTTTTCTGGACGATCTGCCAAATAAGGAAATAGAGGCAGAAGCTGTTACAAATTATGCCGATCTTGTGCAGCTGTTCGCAAAACTTCCGGATACATATCGCGCGGTATTGGAAATGAAACTCCTTTTAGGATATTCCGAAAAGGAAATCGCACGACACATGGGGATTTCACCTTCTGCAGTGGGGACCCGGATCTTTCGTGGGAAAGTGCTTCTTCGAGAAATCATTGGAAAGGAGGGCTTTGAGCTGTGAATGATCAGGAATTGGATCAGTTGATGCGGCGAGTGTTACTGGATGCAGCTGCGCAAAATGAACAGAAAGAAAATCAAACACAAGAATTCCATGCGTCAAGACAATACCAGCATGAAATTCAGAAAATGTTGAGAGATCCTCTTTCGTGGGCAAAAAGAAGAGACCGCCCGGTTTGGAAGAGAACGATGCAAAGAGCTGCGGCCATTTTCCTGGCTGTTTTTATTGGGCTTGGCGGAGCCATGGCGATCAGTCCAACGGTGCGTGCCGCTGTTATTCAGTGGATCACAGAATGGTACGAGACGCATATTGTCTACCGGTATTCTGGCGAAAATATCCAGGGAGAGATGCCGCAGTACGAAATTACAGGTTTGCCTGAGGGGTATCAAGAGATTGTTCGAGATATTGGCCCAGCCTCTGTAAGTGTGGTTTACGAAAATGGGGATCATAATTCGATTTACCTGGACTATACGTTCATGCAAGAAGGAGCAGCAAATCTGATTTTGGCAGAAGGATTCCAGATGGAGGAGGTTTTGGTTAATGGCTATGAAGCGACCTTCTTTATTCCGGATGATCCACAGGACATGAGTGCTCTAACATGGATCGATCTAAAAGAGAATATTCAATTTACTTTAAATGCATCTCTTTCGAAAAATGACATTTTACACATAGCCGAAAACGTTTCTTTGGTGGAATCGACGAAATAAAGAAAATCTGCCGAATTATGTAAAAAACTCACCCCCTGCTGCATTTATCTGTTGAGGACAGGAGTTACTGTCAAGATAGATGTAGAAGGGGGTGAGATTATGAAAAGACGCATTCTTTCTCTGGCGGCCCTGCTGCTGATTGTCTTGAGCGTGACAGCGCAGGCTGCCGAGACACGTATGGGTGGAAATCCGGTGTTGGCTTTTGACGGGACAACTGCTCAGTGTACAGCGACCTGCTATGGAAGACGCTCCAGTGATAAGGTCACAGCCACCCTGACTCTTTACCGGGGGGACACCTATGTGGACTCCTGGAGCAAGACGGGGACATATCGGGTACATGTTTCTGGAGAAACTGAAGTCCAAAGGGGAAAAACCTATACGCTGGAGCTGACATGGACGGTCAATGGGGATGAGCAGCCTCCAGTGTCTGTTTCCAAGAGATGCTCATAACAAAATGCCGGGTCTGCATATATGCAGACCCAC
>CABSEO010000391.1 GCA_902476665.1 uncultured Emergencia sp. | reverse complement strand
ACCACAATAATCACAGTCATGATATTCAGACGCCTTTCTCTCCTCTCTGTCTTTTCATCCGCAGCTTTTTCTATCTTTGTGAGTTCTGACGAAACGGGAAGCGTCACTTCTGATGCCTGCAGACGTCCTTTCTTATCAATCTTCATCAGTTTTCTGAGCAGCGTAATCGATGCCACAGAAAAGACGATAGTGAAAATGGTTATGATAAAAGCATAAAGGCCAATGGAGTTGAGATTTTCTATAACCTGTGGATTAGCTCCCATACGCATTCCCATAGTGAATATCAAAACCATCATAGCAACAGTCTGCAATCTGCCTGTCCAATTGATCAGTCCCAGCTGGTTTCGCAGTTTTCCTCCTGCAAAATAGCCAATGACAGCCATCGTCAAATATAATGCCAAATCACTCATATAAATCTCCTAATAGTCCTTTACCGCCGGATCGAAGGCAAAAAAATAAAGTACCGACTGCCTGCTGTAACTGTAATCTCTTCTATCAAAGGTTCCATCTTAGATATCTGCTGAGAATCTGCAGAGCGTATACTGCAAGTACTCAGTCTTCTAAGCTTCTGCTTTGTGAAATTATCCGTTCAGCGTTACAATCGGTACTATCTCTGTACTTCTAACACTTCTGGCGGTCTCACCTCTTTCTTACGGAACTGCTTCCTCCGTTTAGTCTTAAGCTTTAAATCTCTTTATCGCTTTTTGTAACTAAAGTATAACACCAAAAAATAAAATGTCAATACCTTTTTCTGAATTTTTTTATTTTTGTAATTTTATTTAATGCGGGATAAATATGTGCCGTCTTCCTGGATCCAAAAGAGGCAGCATTAGCTGCCTCTTTGGTGTGACTTGAGTACATCAGCCTGGTGGCCAGGCCATTTTCCGCTTGCCAAGAATATGGAAATGAAGATGCTTTACTGTCTGAAAAGCGTCTTCTCCATTATTGCTGACTACTCTGTAGCCGTTTTCCAGTCCAAGATCTGCTGCGATCTCATGGATTTTAAACATAATATATCCCAGCAGTGCCTGATCTTCTTCCTTCACATCGTCTAAGGACGAAATATGTCTTTTAGGAATGACCAGCACATGAACAGGAGCCTGCGGATCCAAATCATGAAACGCGATAATCTGATCATCTTCATAAGCCACATTAGATGGAATTTCATGATTTGCAATCATACAGAAAATACAATCAGCCATTTACTATCTCTCCTTTCATTCCGTCTTGATATTCCTCTAGTAATTTTACCATAGAAAACTGATTCAAAAGTGAATGCGCGCCTGATACGTACACTCTGATATAATTGTCTGTGTAGCCGGTCAAAAGGCCGTCTGCCGTTTTTTCCTCAAAAAGCACTCTGCGGCACGCCCCTCTGCACTTATCGTAGAAAAGCGATGCAGCATATTCTGCCTTTTCCATCAGCCTTCGGCTTCTCTGGTTTTTCACATTGCCGTCCACCTGTTCTTTCAGTTCAGCCGCTTTTGTTCCCTTTCTTCTGGAATACTTAAATGCATGCACCTTACAGAAACCAGCCTCATCGATGATCCGCAGACTGTCTGTAAAATCTTCTTCCGACTCTCCAGGAAAACCGGCAATAATATCTGTGGTGATGCCATACAGGGGATCAAAAGCCTGCAGAACCTTTACTATTTCCAGATATTCCTGTCTGGTGTAGTGTCTGTTCATTGCCGCAAGAATTCTGTCAGAACCACTCTGCACAGACAGATGAAGATGCGGACAGAGTTTTTCGTATTGTAAAAGCCGTTTTACATAATCCGCATTGATTACGGTGGGCTCCAGAGAACTGAGACGGATCCGGAAATCCCCTTCTATGGCATTGAGTCCGGCAATAAGCGGCTCAATCCCGCCATATCCCAAATCCTCTCCGTAAAGTGCAGTGTTGATGCCCGTCAGGATAATCTCCCTGAATCCCTGAAGTACCAGTCCTTCTGCCTCCTCCATGATCTCTGAAAGCGCTCTGCTTCTTACCCGGCCTCTGGCATATGGTATGATACAGTATGAACAGAAACGGTTACATCCTTCCTGTATCTTGATATATGCTCTGGTTCTGGACTCCATAGAAGTGATGATTCCTGTAGAGCAGTACTCTGTCAGTTGATTCAGAGGCAGGATGTGCTGCTGTACATCTCCTTTTTCATTCAGGCAGTCTTCAATGTAGCGCAACAGATTCTGTTTCTCATTTGTGCCTGCCACCACATTAACACCTTCAATATGCGCAACTTCTTCCGGACTCACCT
>CABSEO010000390.1 GCA_902476665.1 uncultured Emergencia sp. | reverse complement strand
ATGACAGACCGGCACATCCGTATACGAAATTTCTTCTGGAGGCTGTGCCGATACCAGATCCACAGGTACGTAAAGAGGCCAAGGACATGCTGATCGGAGAGATTCCAAGCCCGGTAAATCCTCCAAGTGGATGTTATTTCAGAACCCGCTGTCCTTATGCGACAGAAAAATGCAGCAAGGAGGCTCCAGAACTGAAACAGATAGAACCGGGAAGACTTGCAGCCTGTCATCTGCTGTAGGATAAAGGCGAGCAAGTGATATGATATAACAACCGCGATGACAAGGTGATTTTTTAAGGAGGTAAAATATGGGACTGCCTGAAAACAGCAGGGTCAATATGACTAGCAAATACCCGAAGGGAAAGAAGAATAAAATTACAGATGTTCCGGGGGTTACGGTTGGACAGATAACCCTGGAAGATGAAAAGAAACACATACATACTGGAGTCACTGCCATTTTACCTCATGATGGAAATCTGTTTCAGAACAAGGTGGCTGCAGGTGTTTCCGTAATTAACGGATTCGGTAAAAGTGCCGGACTGGTTCAGATTGAGGAGCTGGGAACGATAGAATCCCCAATTGTGATGACAAATACTTTCAGCGTTGGAACTGCGGTGAATGCTTCACTGAAGTATATGCTGGAACAAAATGAGGATATCGGGGTCTCCACATGTACGATAAACTGCGTAGTGACTGAATGCAACGACGGAGTATTAAATGACATCAGAGGTATGCATGTGACAGAGAACCATGTTCTCGAGGCCTTGAACAATACGGCAGAGGACTTCGAAGAAGGTGCTGTTGGTTCGGGAACAGGTATGTGCTGTATGGGACTAAAGGGCGGCATTGGATCATCATCCAGACTGGTAAAGATTGGAGAAAAAGAATATGTGCTAGGCGTTATTTTAATGTCAAATTTCGGGGTTTTGGGTAATCTGAGAATTGATGGAAAGAGAATAGAAACGCCGATCAGTCGGGACGAGGAAAAGGATAAAGGATCCGTGATTATTGTGATCGGAACTGATCTGCCTCTCAGTGATAGGCAGCTTCGCAGAGTTTCCAAAAGAGCAACTGTAGGTTTGGGCAGAACGGGCTCCTATCTTGGAAATGGAAGTGGTGATATTGCTATCTCATTTTCCACTACCAATCGTGTACCTCACTATTCGAAGACAGGGATTCTGGAAGTAAAAATGGTTCATGATGATTTGCTTGACTCTGTTTTTGAAGCTGTAGCGGAGGCAGTGGAAGAGGCGGTGATCAGTTCGCTTTATCATGCAAAGCAGGTTACAGGTATTCGAAACAAAACATTGCACGCACTTCGAGAATTTATATGATTTTGGGCGGCTGTGATGATTAGAATGTACAGTATGAGATATGAAAGGGAGTATCGCTCAATAGAGTGACACTCCCTTTTTGTTATGCAGCAATCTCTTTTCATCCGGTCAGGTGTTTTTTATATCAGTCTCAAATTCAAAGCTGAGCTGCAGACTAGAGCGTATGAATAAATCTGTTTCTCGTCTGTAAACCCGGATCGATTTCCACAGCCAGCTCCAGCGTTGATTGTCTGATAAAATTTTCAAAAGTCGGAATGTCGGTGCCGCAGGAAGCAAAGCATATGACGAAAGGCTCTTTTGCATAAACAATTCCGACATCATGGGTTTTATCTTCTTCCTCTCCAGTCTTATGGGCAATCGGAAACTCCGGAGGAAGAAATCCACCCATTTTATGATTGATTTGCTGCTGAAGAAGCAGGTTTTCCAGCTGTACAGAAGCTTCAGAGCTGATCAGTTTTCTGAAAAACATCTGCTCCAGAAGCGTACACATTTCCTTTGGTACAAAATAATTCTGTATCCCCTTTTCTTCTGCATCAGTATCCCAGTAAGCGCGCCGGAATACTGTGCCGGAAAGACCCAGCTGAGCGAAAGCACGCCCGATTCGTTCGGCTCCGTAATATCTGAATAAAGCATTGGTGGCTGTGTATCACTGATGGTGATCATTAGTTTTGACAGTGTCTGGATATCCAAGGTCACATCTCCTGTCATGTGCTGTACAGCTCCACAGCCGGGTACCTTTTCTGAATCATGAATAGTAATTAGCTCATCCCAATTAGTGCTGCCCTGATGGTTCATGAGTAATATGGCAGCCATCAGAGGCAGTTTTACAATACTGGCGGGAAGAAAAGCTTCTTCCTCATGGTATCCGAAGGCTTCTCCGGTAATCAGATTTTTGAAACAGATGGAAGTCTGTCCATCCATTGTTTTTATTTGATT
>CABSEO010000389.1 GCA_902476665.1 uncultured Emergencia sp. | reverse complement strand
CTCGCGACAGCTTGTCTAGATTACCACCTTTTTCTTCTCTTGTCAATACCTTTTCTATATTTATTTCAAATTTATTTACCTGTCTTTCCACACGGGAGAAATTCCTATCATACAATCATATATAAAAATGGCTCCCGATCAATATTGTCAGAAGCCTGTTCTTTAACCTCTATTATGCTGTTGCATCAGTGGGCACTTTAGTTTTACTGCAGACTTCCCATGTATTTCAGAGTTCTGATCAGCTGAGAAGTATAGCTCATCTCATTGTCATACCAGGATACAACTCTTACCTCATAAATTTTGGTTCCGCACCTCTGAGCCAGTGTCTGGGTGGCATCAAAAAGAGACCCGTAACTCATTCCGATAATGTCGCTGGACACCAGTTCTTCCTCTGTATAGCCGAAAGATTCGTCGGCGGCAGCTTTCATCGCCTCATTGATACCTTCAACAGTTACACTTTCAGTCTCATCTTTTAATGTGGCGTCCAAAATGGTAATAGAGCCTGAAGGTACAGGCACTCTCTGCGCTGAACCGATCAGCTTTCCGTCAAGCTCAGGAATAACCAGGCCGATAGCTTTTGCTGCACCTGTACTGTTCGGTACAATATTCACAGCCCCTGCCCTTGCCCGACGAAAATCCCCTTTCCTGTGAGGGCCATCCAGAATCATCTGGTCACCAGTATAGGCATGAATGGTAGTCATAAATCCAGTTCTCAGCTCCCTGTAGTTGTTCAGAGCCTTGGCCATTGGCGCCAGACAGTTTGTCGTACAGCTTGCTCCGGAAACGATAAGATCATCTTTTGTCAGGGTTTGATGATTCACTCCGTAGACGATTGTGGGCAGATCATTTCCTGCAGGCGCTGAAATGAGAACTTTCTTTGCACCGGCGTCAAGATGTGCCTGGGATTTAGCTTTAGAAGCAAAGAATCCGGTACATTCCAGCACAATATCTACGCCCAGTTTACCCCATGGCAGATTCTTCGGATCGGGTTCTGCGTAAATATTGATTGCCTTTCCATCTACAATCAGATGCCCCTCATCAGAATCCACAGTGTGCCCCTTATAGGCTCCCTGAACGCTGTCATATTTCAGCAAGTAACAAAGCATCTCAGGTTTTGTCAAATCATTTACAGCCACTATTTCAAATTCCGGATCTCCGAAAATTTTGCGGAAAGCCAGTCTCCCGATCCTGCCGAAACCGTTAATCGCCACTTTTATACTCATACCTGTTTTCCTCCTTTTCTCTGAATAGCATCAATACACTTTTATCCTTTATGATACCTTATTTTTGAACTGCTAAACTCATTTTAAGCTATTTTATCACTGAACCCCACTGCTGTAAACTGATCCTCTGAAAAAAACATATCAACCTTTTGTCAGCTCTGATCCCCGGCTTTGAAATTGTAAATCGGCTGGATAATCTTTATCACATCTGCAGTAGGACCGATGTTGTCCAGAATGTCCTGCATACCTTTGTAGGCCATTGGGCATTCATCCAGAGTTGCCTTGCTCACAGATGTTGTATATATTTTTTTCATCTGTTTTTTAAACTCTGAAACTGTAAAGGACTGCCTGGCATCAGCCCGGCTCATCAGCCTTCCTGCGCCGTGGGGCGCGGAACAGTTCCAGTCTTCATTTCCTTTTCCCATACAAACAAGACTTCCATCTCTCATATTGATGGGAATCAGCAGCTTTTCTCCTAACTTTGCCGATACAGCGCCTTTTCGCAGAATCATGCTGTCGGTATCGATGTAGTTATGGATAGTGGTAAACTGCTCCACTACATGCAGTTTCATTCCTTTCACAATCTCATCCATCATAGCCTGTCGGTTGAGCATGGCAAATTTCTGGACGATTTTCATGTCATGAATGTACTGTTCAAACAGTTCCCCAGATACATACGCCAGCCCTTTGGGTATATCGTTCTGATTTACACTTTTAAGGCTTTTTAATTCATCAGGAATTTCCTTTTTTCTGCCTTCCACTTTCATCCTTGAGATTAATTCTTCGATAACCCTATCATCTGTTCGTTTAAGCGCCTGATAACCTGCTTTCTGATAAAGGCCGGCAACCTCCACGCCCAGATGGCGGCTTCCGGAGTGAATGACAATATAAAGGTTTTCTTCATCATCTTTATCCACCTCGATGAAATGATTGCCGCCTCCCAAAGTTCCCATGCTCTTTTCCGCTCTCAGAAGATCCACATGTTGAAAACAGTGCAGCCGGCTCAAATCTATCCGCTCCATGTACCTGTGCCCTTTATCCCGGATGGAGAAGCCGCTGGGT
>CABSEO010000388.1 GCA_902476665.1 uncultured Emergencia sp. | reverse complement strand
AATCAGGGGCTGACTGTATCGCTTCCACTGATCATTTATGCTTCAGAACTGGGAAGCAGTCAGGAGCAGCTGTACCGGGCACTGCTGATTTCCAATCTTTCCGCAGTTCATCTCAAGAACCAGATCGGGAGACTTTCTGCATATTGCGGGGCAGTGAGTGCGGGAGCAAGTGCAGGGGCAGGCATAGCTTATCTCAAAGGAGGAGATCTGAAAGTGATTGCCCATACCATTGTCAATGCTCTGGCGATCACTTCAGGCATCATCTGCGATGGAGCAAAAGCTTCCTGTGCAGCCAAGATTGCAGCATCAGTAGATGCCGGAATTCTGGGATATGAAATGTATATGAATGGACAGCAGTTCTATGGAGGAGACGGAATCATCTCCAAAGGAATTGAAAACACCATTCGTAATATCGGTATTCTGGGAAGTACCGGAATGTCTGAAACGGATAAGGAAATTATCAGAATCATGACCTGTGTAGATTGATGGTTATCACATATATAAAAGAAAAATATGCCTGAGAGGGCTAAAGTATATTGTATGGTCGGATAAGGCTGAATAGAAAGAAGGGATGATTATGAACACATTTGAAAAGGAATCTTTAGGGCTTTTTCCCACGCCGCTTCACCGTCTGCCAAACATCAGCAGAGAGCTGGGAACTAATGTCTGGATCAAAAGGGATGACTTATGTGGAGTTGCTCTGGGAGGCAATAAAGTACGGAAACTGGAGTATCTGCTGGCAGATGCGAAGAAACAGGGCTATGATCTGGTGATGACGACAGGACAGGCACAGAGTAACCATGCTATGCTGACAGCAGCCTGTGCAAAACGTCTTGGAATGGACTGCATTCTGGTTCTGAAGAAACGGGGCATTACTGAGCGGAAGGGAAACCAGATCTTGAATTATCTCATGGGTGTGGAAGTCCGTTTTGTGGATACAGACAGTTATGAGGAGATTTATCAGGAGATGGACAGAATCGGAGAGGAACTGTCCAGAAAGGTTTATAAAATTCCATGCGGAGGTTCCAATGCATTAGGCTCTCTGGGATATGTGGACTGTATGAAAGAGATTGCACAGACAGGACAGCACTTCGATCATATCGTATGTGCCTGCGGGTCGGGAGGTACTGCTGCAGGGACAATTCTGGGCGCCAAGATCTATATGCCGGAATCTCATGTAATGTGTTCCATGGTTGACAGTGATCCTTTTGATGTGATTGTGCCGGATCTGATGGTACAGGCTGCGCAGCTTTTGGGTGTGGATGCAGAACTACCGGTTCCGGATCTGCTGGATATGTGCGGTCCCGGATATTCAATTCCCTCAGAGGAAGGAAATCAGGCTATTTCTATGATGATGAGACTGGAAGGAATTGTTCTGGATACCTGTTACACGGGGAAAGCGTTTGCCGGGCTGATTCAGCGTGCAAGAACAGGAGAATACAAGAAAGATGATAATGTTCTGTTCATTCACTCAGGAGGAGCAGGAGGCCTGTTTGCGCAGGACTGGGAGAAGACGGAAAATACTTTGTAAGATATAGAAGTCTTTGGAAAACAGAGCCTTATCAGTCGACCTTGCCATTGATTTTGGAAAGGTATATCTGTGAACAGGCTTTCATAGCGCATTATCCGATCATTCAATTGAGCAACCGACGCGATTTACTTTTACAGTTAACCAGAATACGGAAAAAGTATTGAGTTAAGTATAAACTCATTGAATTCAAAGCGCTGAATCACTCACTTTTATATACTTTTTTTCATATTTTAAGGCAGATTTGGTTAGAAATGTGGGGGAAATGGTTATATAAGTTTTCATAGCAGGCTTTTATTATCTGATTCGTATACTTATTTTTGATGAAACAGGCAGTTGTGGTTCACTCACAAAATATTGAAAGAATTAACCACATGATGGAAGGTTTTCAGTCAGCTTTTTCGTCATAGCCGTTTTATGGAAAGGGCGGGTCTTAACGAGATGAATCGTTAAGACCCGCCCTTAATGTTTACATGAGTAAAATCAAAGCTGTTCACAGAAATGAGCTTCAGAGAACAGTAGATGCCTGCCTCTTATGTACTGCTGCACAGTGATCAGCCACCAAAACCGGTCATCACAGCGATGACCATCAGAACGGCCTGCACGCCGACAAGTACGAAGAATATCGGGAAGATAAATCTCCACCATTTTTCAATCTTGATGCCTGCAAGACCGGACATAACAGCTGCATAAGCAGTAGGCCATACAATATTGGATAATCCGTCACCAAACTGGAAGGCAAGTACGGCCGCATCACGGTT
>CABSEO010000387.1 GCA_902476665.1 uncultured Emergencia sp. | reverse complement strand
GGTATTGCTGAGTGTGTATAAGGCAGTATCTGAAAAACACACAGAAACCGGCATTGCAGGGTAGAAACGAGAGTACGAATCGAAGGGTTCGTACTCTTTTCCTGTATATGCCATTAAAACTGCAATCGGCACATTGGTTTTTCCTGAAAATCTTCTGTAGAATGAAAGTACCATAAACACAGGAGGTTTTTACGATGAAAAGCATTTATGAAGAAGCAGACGGCACATATACCCAGCAAGGTGATTATGAACTGCCCAATCTGGGGGCACCGCCCGAAAGAGATGCTGAAATCGGAGTTTGGGGACAGCGATACCGGCGATATTTGAAGCAGCACCACCGGATTCGGTATTACAATCTGCTGACTGCCGGAACGCTGAACAGGCATTTGGCAGAAGTGGATCAACAGGCAGAGACCTTGTAAAATCGCTTTCCGAAAAGGAAAATGTAACGGAAAAGATGAAAGCTAATACCCCTTTGGAGTGGGTGCAGAAAATGAATAACATTCGTAGCCGAGCCGCAGAAGTTGTTCACGCAGAGGTAGTTTTTGTATGAAAAAGCAAAATCATCATCTCTATCTTTTGGGTAGTGAACGAAGATTTATCATTGAAAATCTCGTTTGGTTTCGGAATAAACTGCGTGAGGAAGGACGCTACACCGATGCTGTTGACGATTTAATCATCAAGCTTTCAAATGCGAAACTGAAAAAAATCAGGGTAAAATAGAACAAACCGGAGAGAGCAAGCTGCTTTCTCCGGTTTTTCTGCATTAACTTAGCGAGCAGACTGTTTATGGACACATTTGTCCAAAACAGTAAAACTCGTTAGGGCACTGCCCTAAGACCCGCTATTTTCACTGGCTTGATTCAGGGTAGACTCTCTTCTCTTAATTTCTTATAAATATCATCCAAAAATACCTGCATTAGTTCACGCTTCTTCTCGTCGTTATCCAGCAACAATGCGAAGAAGTCCTGATTCTGCTCATACCCGGCAATCAGAGCATCCTGTACGGCATCAAAATAGGCGAAGCGGAAATCCTTCAGCGAGTTATTCCGTGCGCTGTCCCGCAGATGTCCATTTTTCAGCAGAATATCCCTCAATTGCAGAGCGGACTTGGAAGCCACGTCAACATCGAAGTTTTTGTTATACGCTGCATTGATCTCATCGATGATCTCGGACAGCTTCTTTTTCACGGCTTCATCCATAAAGACCTCATTGGGTGTCGGCAAGCTAACCTCCGGCTTGGATTCAATCTCGTGTGTGTGTTCCCCAGTCTTTTTCTGACGAAAATTAGAGGCAGTGATTTTGTCCGCAATGTCAAAATCATTTCCACCGCTGCCCACTTCGATCTCCTTAACCAGGTATGAAAGGAAATTGTACTTCTTGTGCAGATCCACGCTTTCAAAGCAGGTTGCCTGAATCAGGAAACTGTAAAACCGCAAGAAACGCTTGATAGTTGCACGAATTTCCAACTTTTCCAGTTCCGGGTGGCGATTGATGATTTGCAGGGATTTATCCAGCAGAGCCCACATCCGAGCCTTTTCTTTAGAGGTTCGTTTATCCTGATACAGGTATCCGTTAAATTCCTCAATATCGTCAATGTCCAGAAAATTATACTGATCCACCTGAGCTTCCACCGCCCGGATATCCGAAGGGGTGATAGTCTCGTTCAGAATTGTCTCGGTATAGAACGGGGCAAAGGACGCTTGAATATCCTCATATTCATTTTTGAAATCCAGCACAAAGGTTTTCTTATCATAGGGCGCACAAATACGGTTCAAGCGAGAAAGGGTCTGCACAGCATTGACTCCCCGCAGGCGCTTGTCCACATACATAGCGCAGAGCTTTGGCTGGTCAAAGCCGGTTTGATATTTATTCGCCACCAGCAACACCTGATAACTGTTGCTGTCAAACACTTCCGGCAAATCTTCTTCCTTAATGCCGTTCATCACCGCTTCGGTGTATTCGTTGCCGTCCAGAGAGACCTTACCGGAAAATGCCACCAATGCACGAATACCGGTATATCCCTGCTTGGAAATATAGGTCTCAAACTCGTTCCGGTATTTGACCGCCGCTTGCCGTGAAGATGTTATAACCATTGCTTTTGCCTTTCCGCCTAACTCTTTCATGATGTTGTTGCGGAAGTGCTCGATAATGATCTCCACTTTTTGAGCAATGTTTGTATCATGCAGCTCAATATATTTTGCAATCTTACGCTTTGCGGCAATCGTCTCCAACTCCGGGTCATCCTCAATCGCTTTATTGAGCTCAAAATAGGTTTTATAGGTCACATAAT
>CABSEO010000386.1 GCA_902476665.1 uncultured Emergencia sp. | reverse complement strand
TCCTGTAATGACATTTCTGACAGCAATTGCTGTAATTCATGTATTTCCATAAATATACCCCTTCTTTCAGCGAAAGACACCAATGCGTCATGAAACACAGGTTCTGTCCTTCACGATCTAATTTTTGCCCTTCTGATATTACTCTATCACAATTTCCAAATCCTCATAAATGCCAGCTTTCAGACTATCTCCGAACCTGTAAAACATCGGTATCCAATCTTCTGCCGCGCGATAAATCACAGCGGATTCCCGTATTGGGTCAACGATCCAATATTCTCTCACGCCACTTAAAAGATATAATGCCTGCTTCCTGCCGTAGTCTATTGACTTGCTGGACGGTGACACGATCTCGATAACCCAATCCGGCGCGCCATGACATCCCTTTTCGTCAATCTTCTCTGGGTCGCAGATCACCGATATATCAGGTTCCACAAGATTTTCGTTCCCGTCTGCGTCCTCTAAAAATACTGCAAACGGCGCAGGCAGCACTTCGCATCTTCCCTGTTTCTTTCTTATATAAAGGTTGATCTCAGTTGTCAGGAAATTAACAAGTCTCTGATGTCGTGTACTCGGCGGAGCCATCCTGTAAAGCTGACCACTTATCAGTTCTGCACGCTGTCCATCCGGCAGTGCATAGATATCTTCCAAAGTATATTCCGTCTTTTTGGGTACTGGCATTCCTCCACCTCCTGCGTCCTGTTTTTTTCTAATTTCTTTCTGAGGTCTGACCCCAATGTAGATATCGTCACCTCGTTTTCTGCTAATCATATTATAATTTTACTTCTCAGTTTTATTATAACCAGTTTACACACGTTTCTCAATCCATATTTCCCACGAAAGTCCCCGCTGTTGTCTGATCTTCGCTTATATTGTTTTTTTCAGGGTCAGGCACCAATGTTTTTAAATCCATAAAATCTCTCCTTAACGTAAAAAAGCTGAGCACACGACTCAGCTTGGTCCCCAATGTCCAAAAGACTTCGGGCAACTCTGTTACGCATAGTATATTCAGAACTCAGAAAAATTGCAATAGTTTTTATATTTTTCCCGCATTTTCTTAGCATTTCTTCTGAAACGTTTCCTACACTACAGGCAAAATATCCGTCCAAAAAGTATGTTCTTTCCAAACTTGCATACGAAATAATATGACACTGTAACAAATACTTGTGTCTGTTTTTTGATTTCCATGTTCCCATACAGTATATCCAACCGTGGTGCTATTTCGCGTATATCGCTCCAACGATTTTTCCTCGAATACCGCAGGGCAGCAGCTTGCAGAGCAGGCTAAGGAACTTGTACTGCGCTCCTGCCACACAAATCGGCTTGCACTTCTTCTCTGCGATTTTCGCAATGTATGCACCGATCACTTCCGGGTTCGCGCCATTCTGCTCGTCTTTCTCCATCTGACTAACACTGCGTGAGATTCTGCCTCCGTATTCCTTGTCGCCATAAGCAGTTTTCTGGATTCCTGCTGGAATGTAATCATCTCATTCCAATGGCTATTTCGTACCGCCGTGCTCAACTCCTGGCGAATTTTCTCATTTGGCACAAAGGCTGTTCCATTTTCTTCGTTGTATCCAAGATAGCCCAGATGAATCAGATAAGTTATAACGTCATCCCTGTTCTGAATTTTCGCTGGATCATTCTTAAAGCTTGCTGTGTTGACCTCGACCTCTGCACCAGATAGCATCTCAATAATAGCCGTTTTCAATCCGTCAAAATTCATACAAATCAACGGAACCACAACCTCATACGAGCCAGTTTCCGACCAATAACTTCTGAACTTTCCTTTTGTCATCAGGCTAACAACTGCTTTGGGATTATAGACCTGATAGCCATCCATCGTATCAAGAACGCTATTGGTAAAATTGATCAGTCCGGTCTTATCCACGTATATTCTGGAATTCAGAGCAACTTGAAATGCACTGTTATCTGGATTAACAAATCTTCCCATGCAGTTCAAACTCCTTTCTGGAGCTGTCTCTTATAAAAGGCTACAACTCACCCATTGTGCATTGATTTTACCATTTAGCAGGTCAAATAGCAAGTCAACAAGTCCACGTACTGCCACTGTGCTCACGGCGGGCTCCGGTCACCTTAAATTTTTCATTGCTTATCAGTCTTTTGCTTCGGATGCTTCATCTTCTCCTGCACTTCGTCCGGCACATCGATCAGGCCGAACCGGTAGAACATTCCGAATATGTAAGTTACGCCTCGGATATCCCCCAGAGCCTTTGGCCTATCCACTACTTTCTCTTTCCTATTTCCCAGTGCCAGC
Source organism: uncultured Emergencia sp. (assembly GCA_902476665.1). Classification (GTDB taxonomy): domain Bacteria; phylum Bacillota; class Clostridia; order Peptostreptococcales; family Anaerovoracaceae; genus Senimuribacter. Next base: position 34 of record CABSEO010000386.1, on the reverse strand, counting down.
AGCACCGAGCTCCATGCCAGACTTTTGTCGTTCT
>CABSEO010000385.1 GCA_902476665.1 uncultured Emergencia sp. | reverse complement strand
ATATGTATCAGACTGTGTATTGCAAGGAAGAAGGATCTGTTGCGGCGCCTACTGCGGGACTGCATTTTACAGAAGAACTTCTCGTAAAGGCGCAGGAGAAAGGAATCAGGCTGGCTTATGTCACATTACATGTTGGGATCGGTACTTTCAGGCCTGTCAAATGTGAAAATATAGAAGATCATCATATGCATTTTGAAGAGTATTTTGTCGATGAGGAGACTGCAGAGACAGTCAATGATACCATCAGAAGCGGAGGAAGAATCATTTCCGTGGGGACCACATCCACCAGAACTTTGGAAAGTGCTGCTGTTTATGATGAAAAGGATGGAAGATATCTGCTAAAAGCCGGCGGCGGCAGCACGGATATTTTTATCTATCCGGGATATCAGTTTAAACTGGTAGATGCCCTTATCACTAATTTTCATCTGCCCAAATCCACGCTGCTGATGCTCATTTCGGCGCTGTATAACCGGGAAAAAATTCTCCAGGCCTATGAAATTGCTGTAAAAGAAAAATATCGATTCTTTAGCTACGGCGACGCAATGCTTATTATCTGATCCAGATGGCGGAATGTCTTAAGGAGATATTCATGGAGGTTTACTGTATTTTTAATATAGTAAATCTTAGGGAGATGGAGTGAATAAAGTATTTCATATTTGTTTCGGATTTTCTGATATATGCTGAGTTTAAAAATCTGTATATATCCGGAAAGATGCTGAGGAGCTTTTTTCCTTCCCACTGAAATCTGAAATATAGACTGCTTCAAAAATCTGAAGAAAATTAAAAGCTCAGATTTTGAGGCAGTTTTTTTGTGCGTTGGTGTTATATTTGGATTATGTAAATGTTTTTTTCAACAGGATTGTAGATTTTAAAACTGATTTGCATACCTCACAAAACGGTATTCTGATGGCTGAAAGGGCATCATATCTGAGCAGACTTTGTGTAAAAAATAACTGACTGAACAGTAAAAAAGTATTTGAAAGTTGATGAGTTTTGTGATATCCTAGAAAATACAAAAAGATCCTGACAGGATCAGTATGAGTGAAGATGATTTGCGGACATGTAGAAACTGATTCTGTCTGTTTTTTCAGAACATCAATTTAATAAAAATCGAGGGGGTATATCGGGCTTAATCATTGGGGGCAGGATATGCCTTTTTTATATAAATTGAGGTGAGACTATGAAACTGCAGCAGATGATTCTTGCAAATGTATCACTGGGCGCATTTGGCATTATCTTATCGATGATTCCTGTTATTTATCTGATTCATGGCAAGCGGTATCGTCAGCAGATTAATCGGTACTTCTTTGGCATTGCCATATCAAATATATGTATGATTATCGGTGCCTTGGTAAACTGGCTGCTTCAGCAGCCTGTGCAGCCTTGGCAAAAGATCGTGCATCTGGTATTTGCGGAATTGTACTATATTTCTTCCACCTTTATTCTTTATTTCTTTGCGCATTATATCATTACCTACGCCAGAATTGAAGGAAAGCCGAGAAAGTTCTGCCTTTTGTCTGTCACAGCGCTTTGTATTATTCAGATTTTTTTTGTCATAACCAGTCTGTTTACAGGCTCCGTTTTTTATATGAACGATGAAGGATATCATCGTGGACCGTTGTTTTTCATTTTACAGATTATTCCCCTGTTTTGTTATTTACTGTTTATTGTGATTGTTATCATTTTTCGAAGACAGCTGAAAAAACATGAAATTGTGTTTTTCCTGCTTTACACTTTTATACCTTTAATGAGCAGTATGGGACAGATGTTTCTGCAAGGTCTGGCGGTCGTGAATATTGGTGTGGAGCTGGCTCTTCTGATTATCCTCGTCAACATTCAGTTTGAACATGAGATCGCTCTGAAGGAACAGGAAAAAGAACTGACGGAGCAGCGTATTGACATTATGCTTAGTCAGATTCAGCCTCATTTTCTATATAACTGTCTGGCGGTGATTCATCATCTGTGTGAAGATAATCCTTCCAGGGCAAAAAAAATGCTTAAGGAGTTTTCAGAATTTCTGCGGGGAAACATGTATAGTCTGAAAGCCCGGGAGCCGATTCCCTTTGAAAGAGAACTGAACCATGCGATGAATTATCTTTATTTGGAACAACAGAGATTGTGTGAACGACTTCATGTAGTCTGCAGAATTCAGACTACTGCTTTCTGTATCCCGCCGCTTACCTTACAGCCACTGGTGGAAAATGCTGTACAGCATGGTATTTTTCATGAGGCTGAAGGTGGAACTATAGTAATCAGCACAACGGAAACTGAGGACTATGCTGTTGTAACAATTGAAGATAATGGGGTCGG
>CABSEO010000384.1 GCA_902476665.1 uncultured Emergencia sp. | reverse complement strand
AGGAAATTTTGAAGGACTCTGTACGTCTTTTCCCATTTCCTTACCTCGGATTTCAGCAATTTCAGCAGTTACCTTTTCGCCCGGTAAATGCCCTCCCATCCCAGGTTTTGTTCCTTGTCCGATTTTAATTTCGATGGCGTCAGCCGTCTTCAGATTCTCATCTGTTACACTGTAAAGATTCGGTACGTATTCAAAAATGTATTTATATGCGGCCGCTTTCTCTGCCGGCAGAATTCCCCCTTCTCCGCTGCACATGGCGGTCCTGGCCATTGCACTTCCCATTGCCAAAGCTTCTTTCGTTTCTGCTGAAAGAGCTCCGAAAGACATATGTGAAATATATACAGGACTTTCCAGAACCATTGGCTTAGCAGCATTCTTTCCGATTACGGTCTGAATATTAACAGCTTCTCCATCATTAAGCGGAGGTGGATTCAGCTGTGCACCAAGCAGCAGAATATCATCCCAGCCCGGCATTGGCATCCTGGTTCCCATAGCAGCATGAAGAGTTTCTCCAGAAACCGCCATCTGATGAATTTCCGCCATATAACGGCAATCTTTGTCTTCTCTCTTTGTAGCCGCATCATATTCCAGCGAATCTGTCGCTTCTGTCTCTTCTGCATCTTCAGTCGGTTCACCTTTCTCTTCTTCCATCAGCTTCAGGTGATCCACACTCATCCTGCACAGCGGGCAGGCGTCCAGCTCCTGAATAGATTTACCCTCTACGGCCTCATCAAACTCATATCCGCAAATATCACACTTATACTTTGCCATTGTCTCACTCCTTTAATTGAAATTACTGCTTATTCGTCTTTATTTATTTCTGTAAAACCTTTGCCATTTCCCCAGACAGTATCTACATGAAGAATAGTCACAAACGCTGAAGGATCTACAGAGGCTAAAAACTTTTTCAGAACCATACTTTCTCTGGGAGAACACAGAACCACCAGTTCCTTTCTTTCCTGACCGGTAAACTCACCTACTGTTCTTCGGCTGGAAACACCACGGTTCAGATCCTTCATAACAAACTCGATCGTTTCCTGTGCTTTTTTCGTCAGAATGTTCACCTGTACGATCTTAGTTTCAAAACCATAAATAATAAAATCCACCATTTTAGATGCAATAAACTGAGTCACCAGAGCATATAAAGCGATATTTCTGCCGAAAATAAAAGCTGAAGCTATGATAATAGATCCATCCAGCATCAGGAGAATCTTACTCAGATCCACTTGAGGCACAAACTTCTTTTTTATAATCTTTGCGATGGACTCAGTTCCACAGAAAGCATAGCCTCTCCAGAAAATGATTCCGTTGCATATTCCACTGAAGACGCCGCAAAAAATCGCTGCCAGAATCACATCCCTTTCCTCCAGAAGCTGAAGGTCAAAGAACTCCATCACAAAAAGCACTGCAGGATATAAAATCGTGATCAGCAATACCTTCTTGGCTTCTCGCAGACCCAAAGTCACGATCACAATAACCAGAATGATAAATGCCCCTGCGTAGTAGGCCAATGAAAAATTAATGTCTACAAAGTGCTGCAGAATGCGGACAAGACCTGTCAGGCCTCCACTGGTCAGTCCGTTGGGAATCAGTACCGCAGTCGTTGCGAAAGCGCCGACAATACAGGCGAGTACCAGAAACAGATAATCGATCAGCCTTGTTTTCAAAGTCTCTTTCATACTAAAATCCTTTCAAACGCAACATTTCCAATAATATCTACAATTTTAACACAAACCGTCCTGCCTCGCGGAACGATTCTTTCGCAAACAGTTGCAAGATTTCCCTTATTTCTGACAAAAACGTTCTGTGGCCGATGCACACCGCTATCAGTATCATATTCGAAATCTACACTCCAGGCTTCTACCATCTGCAACGGATCTTCTCTGATCATTTTTTTAATAATTTCTTTTGACTTTTCTTCTACTGTTCCCGTAAGACGGTTTTCACGCAATGAAAGAAGTGAAATGCGCACGAGTACTTTGTCGGAACCTGGAATTTCTTTTTTATCTGCCGTAAGCTCCACCTTCAGCCTGGTCTTTTCCTCCTTCTGCAGACTATATACCTGAAAAGCCTCACCGTTTCCTGTCAGTCTGCTGATAGTGCTTTCTACTGCCAGTCTTCCTTTATCGCAGCCGATAAAACGTCTGGCCATGCGTCCTGCCACAGCTGGCAGCGTCCCGCTTCCACAGAAAAAATCTGCACACAGATCACCTTCACGGGTGCTGCATTCCACAATCCGCTCCAGAAGCTGCTCCGGCTTCTGTGTGGCATATCCTGTTCTCTCTCCGGAGGTTCTCCCTACCATGTCGATA
>CABSEO010000383.1 GCA_902476665.1 uncultured Emergencia sp. | reverse complement strand
CGGGAATGCGCCACGAAATCCTGAATGAAGAGGGAAAAGAAGAGGTTTACAAAAATATTTTGCAGTATCTTGAGAAACAGCGGAATTTGTAAATGATATAAAAAACCAAAAGGCAGTTGAAAAAACAGATATATGGTGCTATGATGTAGTTTCATGGAGAAATTTGTAAAATCTATGATAACATTTAAAACTTTAGGAGGAAAATCATGAAGAAGAAAATCTTAGGTGTGTTACTTTCTATTGCCATGGTCGGAACATTGATGACAGGTTGCGGACAGCAGCAGGCTGTGGAGGAAAAAGAAAATTCTAAAACAGAGGGAAACGCAGAGGCAGGAGAGGACAAAGAAGCTGGTAAAAGCAGCTTTGCACCGGTAGCAAAGGAAGACTTAAAAGTAGGCGTTATCCATATTGGTGACCCTGCAGATGGTTCCGGATATAGCTATGCCCATGACCAGGGGATTGTAGAAATGCAGAAGGAACTGGGTCTTGATGACAGCCAGATTATCAGAAAAAACAACATTCCCGATGAAGATCCTACTATGACAGAGCAGGCAATGAGAGAGTGTATTGAAGAGGGCTGCCAGATTATCTTTGCAACAAGCTTCAACTATATGGATACCTGTGAAGCGCTTGCTGAGGAGTATCCGGAAGTTATTTTTTCACATGGTACAGGCTATAAATCAAACGATACAAACTTCAACAATTATTTCGGAAGAATTTATCAGGCAAGATACTTATCCGGTATTGTGGCAGGTATGAAGACAGAGAGCAACAAAATCGGTTATGTAGCAGCTATGGGCTCTGAAAACTCAGAGGTAACCGGCGGCGCTGATGCATTTGCCATTGGTGTTGCAGAGGTAAACCCTGATGCAGAAGTATATGTAAAGGTTACAAATAGCTGGCTTTCTCCTACAGAGGAGACCAATGCAGCAAAAGCTCTGATTGCAGAGGGTTGTGATGTTATCGGTCAGCACTGCGATACTCCGAACCCACAGACAGAAGCAGAATCCGCAGGTGTCTGGGGCGTTGGATACAACTCTGATATGGAAAAAGATGCACCAAAAGCTACTTTGACATCTGTTGTATGGAACTGGGGTGTATATTATACACAGGCTGTACAGCAGGTAATTGACGGAACCTGGACTGCTGAAAACTACTTCGGCGGTATGGACGATGGCCTGGTGGACATTACTCCTTTAAATGAAGATCTGGTTGCACCGGGAACACAGGAAAAGGTAGATGAGGCAAGAAAGAAAATTGTAGAAGACGGCTTCAATGTATTTGACGGTGTTCTGGAAACAAATGACGGAAAGACCATAGGAGAAGACGGAAAGACTTTAGATGATGCAACCATTACAGGCGGTATTAACTGGTATTATAAGAATATCGTGGTAAAATAGATATTTCAGATAAGTTGAATCAGAAGAAAAAATAAGGCTGCGGCAGCAGGCGCAGGTGGAGAGATTTCCACAGATGCCCGCTGCCGCAGTTTTGATTTTGCAGAAAAGTTCTTGTGCGGCAGTTCTTTCTTATGATACAATAAATCTGTATGCTGTAAAACAGCAGAAACAAAAGAAATGAGAGGTGACACGAGTTGGCTTTGGAGAAGAAGGAGAATGCCATTGAGCTTCAGGGAATTACCAAAACCTTCGGAAGTGTAGTTGCCAATGACCATATTAATCTGGAAGTCCGCAGAGGAGAAATCCTGGCGCTTCTGGGAGAAAATGGATCCGGTAAAACAACGCTGATGAATATGATTTCAGGAATTTATCACCCTGACGAAGGCATTATTAAGGTGAATGGGAAAGAAGTAACCATTAATTCCCCCATGGACGCAGGAAAGCTGGGAATCGGCATGATTCATCAGCATTTTAAGCTGGTAGATGTATTTTCTGCCATGGATAATGTAGCTATGGGAATGGAAGGAAAACGAGTAAAGCCAAAAGAATTAAAAGAACGTATTTTAAAGCTGACAGAAAAATACGGGCTGGAGGTTGAGCCTGAAAAGAAAATTTATAATATGTCTGTCAGTGAAAAGCAGACCGTAGAAATTCTGAAAGTGTTATATCGCAATGCAGATATTTTGATTTTAGATGAACCTACCGCAGTGCTTACCCCACAGGAAACAAAAAAACTTTTTGCAATTCTCAGAAAAATGAGAGAGCAGGGCAGTGCTATTATTATTATTACCCATAAGTTGAACGAGGTTATGGAAATCAGCGATAGGGTAACGATTTTGCGAAAAGGACAGAGTATTGACACAGTCAATACCTGTGAAACTAATGAAAAGCAGTTGACAGAGCTTATGGTAGG
>CABSEO010000382.1 GCA_902476665.1 uncultured Emergencia sp. | reverse complement strand
CTACAATAATTTTTCTTCCAGTCAGGCCGGAATCTCCGTGAGGTCCGCCGATAACAAATCTTCCGGTCGGATTCACATAGTATTTGGTCTGATCGTCCAGCAGTTCTGCAGGCACAATCGGTTTGATCACATATTCAATCATATCTTTTCTGATCTGTTCCTGCGATACATCCGGATCATGCTGAGTAGAAACCAGAACTGTATCGATTCGTTTCACCTTATCTCCGTCATATTCCACAGTTACCTGTGTCTTTCCGTCCGGACGAAGATATTTCAGTGTTCCGTCCTTTCTGACTCTGGTCAGCTGCAGCGCCAGCTCGTGAGCAAGCTGAATCGGCATCGGCATATATTCAGAAGTCTCATTGCATGCATAGCCAAACATGATGCCCTGATCTCCCGCACCGATGGTATCAATCTGATCGTCCAGTGTTCCTTCTTTATATTCCAGAGCCTTGTCAACACCCATTGCAATATCACCCGACTGTTCGTCAATAGCAGTGAGAACCGCACAGGTATTGCCGTCAAATCCGTATTTTGCTCTGTCATAGCCGATATCTATGATGACATTTCTTACGATCTTAGGAATGTCTATGTAACAGTTTGTGCTGATTTCCCCCATAACCATGGCATAACCTGTGGTTGTGGTGGTTTCGCAGGCAACTCTTCCATATGGATCCTGCTCTAAAATGGCATCAAGAATTGCGTCGGAAATCTGATCGCAGATTTTATCCGGATGTCCTTCTGTTACAGATTCTGATGTAAATAGTTTTTTCATAAATGTACTCCTTCCTGACTGTCTACTGTCCATGCTGCCGATTCTGCCCGTCAGCAGGCTTTTTTCATACTCTTTCGATCCTGATATATGGATATTTCCTACATAAAAAGAAAAACCTTTTCTTCCACTGAAAGAAAAGGCACGATTGGCAGTTCTCATTCCTCATCTTTCAGAATAGATATATTCTGTAGGATTTAGCACCTTTTCTGCCTCCTCAGGGGGCACCTAGGTTGCCGGGCTTCTCAGGGCCTATTCCCTCAGCCACTCTCAATAAGGACTATTATGATTATACTCTTTTCTAATTCTTTGTCAATGGCGTATTGTAATTTTGAAAAAATAGGATATACTCTATTTATCAATAAATCATGCAGAGGTGTAACTTGAGTAAAAATAATTTTAAAGTCTTAAAAGGAGGCCTGCTTGACAGTGCTGTCTCCAGCAGAAAACTTTTTGTATCAGCATATGTAACCAACACCAGACTTATGGGTGTACTGGGCATGTACATCCATTTTAAGCTCCCCGACAATCAGGCGCTTGAAGATCTGCATCAGTTCTTCTATTTTGACGCGGAAGACTACGGATTTGAAAGCTATTACAGTGTTCTCGGCTCCGATTCAGAAAAAATTCTGGAACTCGAAAACTCGGTGACGGGCGGACTTGGCGGTGAAAAAATCCCGCTGACACTTCGAGAAGCGCAGTATCTTCTGCAGGAGTATGTCAGATTCAACCATAAAGCTCACCTTCCTCTGCCGGAAGGAAAAAAGGAATATGAATTTCTTTTGGAACAGGATATATTCCTTTCTGAACCCGATTTATATATACTCATGTGTAAGCAGTGTGCTTCCATCGAAAGTCCTCTTGCGCTGATCAATTATTTTCTTATGCGCATTATCGGCAGAGACTTCGGTGCAGCTCTATTTTTAACAACGCAGAACTTTCCCCTTGACGTCTTTCCGGAATTTAAAAGCGGCACTTTTTGCAAAAACACAATTGATGAGGGGGATACACCCGGCACCTATATCTGTGAATCCCTGCTTGAATTTGGTGACAATTACTACATTGCCGTTACCCATATTGTTGTCAGTGGTATGGTGATCAGTGATTTCAAACGAATCTCTTTATTCAGGATTTCGCCAGCAGAAGCTGCCATGATGCTGTCCAGATCAGAATTTGTCACTGTTTATGAAATGCTGCAGCCTGCGGAGTTTTTCAACAAAACTTCTACTCGCCTGGTGCAGAAAGCCATGACAACGCCGCACGAAAACGGGACACTGTATATGATGTTTCATTCCAACAACAATCATGTGGCAAGGCGTGTATATCGGCTTAATGAAGATGTCCTGGGCATGTATTATGTCTCCGAAAAGGGTCAGCTTCTTTCTGCAGCCTACTCTTTAGAAGAAATCAAACTTCTGGAAAAAGATCTTGGCTCTGCGCTTATCGGAAAAAGTCTTCTGGTTCGCAGCAAATATGAATTTCAGGAACCTGTTCTCTACGAATTTATACAAAGCGGATTTGAAGATTTTCAGGATTTCGTGGCTGCC
>CABSEO010000381.1 GCA_902476665.1 uncultured Emergencia sp. | reverse complement strand
TATAGGCGATGGTTCTTTATCCACGACAGTAATTAACAATCAGGGTGTGACTCTGCCGGAGACCGGCGGTATAGGAACGACCATTTTCTATGTGTTGGGCGCTGTGTTGGTACTCGGCGCTGGAATTCCGCTGGCTGCAAGAATCCGCATGAAAGGCGGCAGAAAGGAATAACTGAAACTGATTACATACTGTCTGCGTATGGGGAGAAGAGAATTCTCCCACTGGCAGCGTGAGGAGAATAGCCCGTTATGAAGAAAAAAACTGATAAGAGGAACAAAAAGAATATCATTCTTCTGACTGTCGTCCTTCTTACCGGTGTATCTCTGCTGCTGTACCCGGCTGTCAGTGATTATATAAACTCTCTTCATCAGTCTCGGGCAATTGCTTCTTACAAGCAGATTACTGCAGAGATGGATGATGAGACTTGTGAACGTCTCCGGAAGGAAGCGGAAGCATATAACCAGACGCTGACGGCAAAAGAGGATCGATTCCAGCCAGATGAGGCGGAAACGGAAATATATAAGAATCTGCTGAACGTATCCGGTGAGGGAATGATGGGATATGTGGAAATCCCGCGTATCAATGTTCTGCTACCGATTTATCACGGAACTGATGAAGAGATATTGCAGGTAGCTGTGGGGCACATTGAAGGGACCTCTCTGCCCCTTGGGGGAAACAGCACACACAGCGTTATTTCAGGTCATCGAGGACTGCCTTCGGCAAAACTTTTTACGGATCTGGATCAATTGACAGAGGGAGATATCTTTGTCCTGCATGTACTGAATGAAACCTTGACTTATGAGATTGATCAGATTCATATTGTGGAGCCGGACGATGTATCTTTTCTTGAAATCGAAGAGGGAAAAGACCTCTGTACACTGATGACCTGTACCCCTTATGGTGTGAACTCTCATCGTCTTCTTGTACGGGGACATCGGATTGAAAATCAGGATGCATATGGCGCAGAACACGTTACGCCAGATGCGGTATTGATTGAGCCGGAGCTGATTGCTTCGATCATTGCATCTCCTGTGCTGCTGCTTATTCTGATGGCAGTACTGAGTAGAGCTCGGCGAAAAAGATAAAATCTAAGAGGTGAGGTAAGGATGAATAATAGAAAAATCCGAAAACAGCTGACAGTCATATTGATTTCACTTTTGTTGTGCATGACCTGTACGGCAGGTACTGTTTTTGCCTATGGAAGCATCAATATCTGGCAGAAAACCTCCGTATCGGTGTATTTTACAGAAAACGGGAAGGGCATTTCGCCGGTGAACTTTCGCATTTACCGTGTAGCGGATATGGACAAAAATGGGGAATTCACGCTTACTGGAGATTTTCGTTCCTATCCTGTCAGTCTGAAAGATATGAACAGTTCCAAATGGCGGGCTTTGTCACAGACACTGGATGCTTATGTACAGCGAGACCAGCTGCAGCCGTTAAAAACAGGAATAACCGGTACTTACGGTTCCGTCACCTTTTCCGATCTTGCAGTGGGTCTGTATCTGATTACGGGGGATTCTCATACAGAGGGAAATACGATTTATACGCCGGAACCGATGCTGGTGTCTCTGCCGAATCTGACCTCGAAAAATGAATGGAATTATAATGTGACAGTTTACTGTAAATATGACAAAGAGACTACACCCGGCCTTGTGCAGCGAAAAGTACAGAAGGTGTGGAGTGACGACGGAAATCAGCATAAGCGACCGGAAAGCATTTCTGTTCAGCTTCTTGAAAACGGGAATGTGGCTGATACTGTGACACTGAGCAGTGAAAACAACTGGGAGTACATCTGGAAAGATCTGAATGGAAGTTCCCGGTGGGCTGTGGTTGAAAAGGATACACCTGACGGCTATACAGTGTCGGTGGTGCAGGAGGGAATCACCTTTATCATGACAAATACTTATCCTGAGGATTCAATGCCTCCTACTGCTCCACCAAAGCTTCCCCAGACAGGAATGCTCTGGTGGCCGGTTCCGTTGCTCCTTTGCGCAGGTCTGATTCTGACAGCTGCCGGTTTTTTTATAGAAAAGAAACGGAGAAATACCGATGAGAAATAAGGGAAGAGCGGGGAAGACTCTCATTTTGACAGGAATATTGATGCTTGTGTCAGCTTTGTGTCTGACCGGATACAATTTTTATGACGAGTTTCGGGCAGGAATGGCATCTGGGCATATCCTGGAGTCACTGGAGCAGACCTCGTTATCGTCACAGGAGTCTGACAATTTGGAACTTCCGGACTATATCATCAATCCGGACATGGAGATGCCAACCATAGAGATTGAAGGAAATGATTATATCGGTGTTTTGCAGATTC
>CABSEO010000380.1 GCA_902476665.1 uncultured Emergencia sp. | reverse complement strand
TCTGAAAAAGGGGTTCAGCTTGGGATCGGCTGTACCACCGGCGGAGCGCTGCCGTCAGTCAATGGCGGGCTTATGGATATGGCCGGTGCTGAAATTACTTCCATAGAAGGTATTCTCAACGGTACCACCAATTTTATTCTTAAATACATGGAAGACAACAACTGCGAATATGAGCAAGCACTGAGAATTGCCCAGGAATGTGGTATTGCTGAAACAAATCCGTCCTTGGACGTAGAAGGCTGGGATACTGCTGGGAAACTCCTGATCCTTACCAATGTGCTGATGGGAGAAAGTAAAACTCTGGAAGATGTTGAAGTAGAAGGTATCACCAGCATTACAACAGAAGATATCCGAACTGCTGCCGAAGAAAACTGCAAATATAAACTAGTTGGCAAAACAGTCAAAAGCAGTGAAGGTCTGAAAATGACTGTAAGACTGGAAAAAATATCAGCAGATCAGCTTTTATACAGCGTTGAAGGCAAAAACAAAGCAGTGCGTTACTGCTGCGATACACTGGGAGAACTGGTTCTCATTGGTGGAGCATCCGGAGTGATCCCTGCTGCGGCATCCATACTCAGAGACATGGTCAATATACACAGAGGATATCATTTCTGAACAGCACGCTTCACAATTCACAAAAAACATCCAGTAACAGGAGGCGAAATATGCGTTTAGCAACAATCAAAATAAACAATGGTGAAACCGCCTGCATCATCAGTGAAAAGGGAGTGGTTACAATAGACACCCTTAATCAGGCAAAAAATGCACACTGGCACAATGAAATCTACAGCATGATCTGCAGTGAGGAAATTCCAAAACTCACAGAATGGTACAATTGTGGTGGAAAAAAGGAACTGACAGAAATGGATTATATTCCTTTTAATCAGGTTACCTATGGCCCTCTATACAGAAATCCTCCCAGGATATTTGGCATCGGCCTTAACTATAAAGATCATGCGGGAGATCTTGGAGAAGGGGCCCCTCAGGGATTCCCCGGCAGTTTTTATAAACCGGCATCCTGCATTGCCGGACCGGGAGACAATATCTGCATCCCTGCAATGGAAGAGGCAAAGAAAACCACAGGCGAAGCTGAGCTAGGCATTATTATGGGAAAAAAATGTAAATTTATCGACGAAAAAGACTGGCAGGATTATATCGTGGGATACACCACAATTCTGGATATGACAGAAGAGTCTATTCTCCGTCTCAATCCTCGTTTTCTGACCATCGTAAAAGGATTTGACACCTTTTTCACCTTTGGCCCTCAGCTTGTCACACCTGATGAGGTAAAAGACATCTCCGCCCTTGAAGTACAGACTGTTCACAATGGTCATGTTTATGCAAAAAATACAGTTTCTAACATGACACACAGTCCGTCAAGGTTAGTCTCTCTCATTTCGCATATGCAAGGATGGCTTCCGGGAGATATTCTTTCCACTGGAACTCCTCGGGCAGTACATATTCAGGATGGAGACACCATAGAATGCAGGATTTTCGGTCCTGACGGATTTTCTATGGAGCCTTTGATAAACCCCGTGATTGATTTAAAGCTTAGAAAATAACTGGAGGTAAAAATGGATTTAGGTTTAAAAGATAAATGCGCACTAGTTCTTGCGTCGAGTTCCGGACTTGGCAAAGCTGTCGCTGCAGAGCTTGCGGCAGAAGGAGCCAAAGTTATGCTTTTCAGCCCCTTTGAAGATCAGCTGAAAGAGGCAAAGGAAGAGATTATCAACTCTTCAGGGAATAAGAACGTTGACTATTTCTGCGGTGATATGACAAAGCCGGAAGATATTAAAGCCCTTGTAAAAGTCACCTGCCAGACTTTTGGTCCTATTTATGCTCTTTTCAACAATGCCGGAGGTCCTCCTGCAGGACCTCTCAATTCTTTTGATGATGAAGCCTGGTACCACGCTTTTGATCTTACTCTGCTTTCTTACCAAAGAGTAGTCCGTGAAGTAGCTCCTATCATGATGGAGAATGGCGGTGGCAGAATTGTAAATTCAACATCATCTTCCATAAAGGCAGTTCTCGATAATCTGGGGCTTTCCAACACTATGCGTGCAGGTGTCGTAGGCTGGTCTAAAACAGTTTCACAAGAACTGGGCAAATACAACATTCTGGTTAACGTTATCGGCCCTGGCAGAATCGGCACTGCACGTATCGACTATCTGGACAAAATGCGTGCTGACAAAAAAGGAATCACTGTGGAAGAGCTTCAGGCTGAAACATGGAAGACCATTCCTCTGGGCAGATACGGAAAACCTGAAGAATACGGAAAACTTGCAGCTTTCTTGTTATCTGCCAAAGCAAACACTTATATTACCGGC
>CABSEO010000379.1 GCA_902476665.1 uncultured Emergencia sp. | reverse complement strand
GAGGATGCCTATGGAACAGAGAAATGAGCTGACTGTGGAACTGTTTAATGGTCTTGAACTGGGAGATTATCAGTTCTCAAAATATATCCCTGACTATCTGGGTATCATTATGCTGTACCTGCCTCCGAAAGAACTGGATGAATCGATCAATGAACTGCAGAAAATCATGGAAACTTCCAACGACAAAGCAGCTTCTTCGGTGATCAGGACTCTGGGGGTAATGATCTGCAGTTATGGTGATTATGCAGAACGCTTTGTCGAGGACAAAAAACTCTGCGAAAAACGGCGGTTCAGGCTGGTCAATCTGCTGATCAAAGCTTATGCGGGTTACAGTGAAATCTGTTCTCAGGAGGCACTGTGGACTATCGGAGTGGACATCTTTGGAGGCAGCCGGCTGACGTTGACAGAAAAGACGGAGATTTTCAGACACTGTTATAAAAAACTGATGACGCTTCTCTATGAAAAACAGGAGGGAGAACTGGAATTTTACAATAACGCAGCGGTGCTGAACCATATTTACAGGTATATTTGTCAGTATCAGGCAGAAGTCGGCGTTATGAAATTTCCAAAATGTGATAAAGTGGCTTTTTTCCCCGGTACCTTTGACCCATTCAGTCTGGGACACAAGGCAGTAGCGACCACTATCAGAGATATGGGATTTGAGGTGTATCTGGCATTAGATGAATTCTCATGGTCAAAGAATACGCAGCCCAGACTGCAGAGACGGAAGATCATGACTATGTCCATAGCTGACGAGGATGATCTGTTTATTTTCCCGGAAGATATTCCTGTAAACATCGCCAATCCGCTGGATATCAGGCGACTGAAAGAAACTTTTGCAGGACGAGAATTATATATTGCGGTGGGCACGGACGTCATCAGAAATGCCTCCTGCTATAAGGCACCTCCTGAGAAAGATTCCATTCACGGTCTGAACCATATTGCTTTTGCAAGAGAATCCGGCGAGCAGGAAGCAAGCAGCGGACAGAGATATCCCATTACAGGCCGTGTTATCAACCTGACTCTGAAAAAGTACTATGAAGATATCAGTTCCACCAGAATACGAGAAAATGTGGATATGAACCGGGATATTTCCAACCTCATAGACAGGGTTGCTCAAAACTATATTTATGATAGAAACCTGTATCTTCGCGAACCCGCATATAAACATGTGCTTCAGGCCAGAGAAATCGGCATCAGCAGTTATATGA
This sequence comes from uncultured Emergencia sp., assembly GCA_902476665.1. GTDB lineage: Bacteria > Bacillota > Clostridia > Peptostreptococcales > Anaerovoracaceae > Senimuribacter. The sequence continues at coordinate 1,126 of CABSEO010000379.1, read as the reverse complement.
GCAGAACTGCTGAGTCTCTGGATGAAGAGTTTGTTGAAGAACTCAGAAAGCGTGGTTATGATATGAATACAGTCGGTGATTATCTCAATGGACCGACGGTGAGATCGCTGTATATTGAAAGTGGAGCAAGAAAGAGAAGAATGATCGCATTTGCTGCGGCACATAGAGTAGAAACCAATCAGTTGCTGGAGGAATTTCAGGATCCTGTCATTGCTTCTCATGTCAGACAACATGCAGCCGGCAGTATTGCCGTTATCGGGGCGCTGTTTACCGCTAAGGGAAGGGGAATTTCCAATATTAACCAGATTGTGGTGACAGAGATTCTGACAGAGCTTCTGGCAAGAGATTTTACTTATGTGGTATATCATCCATGTGATAAGGCCGGGATGAATCCGCGGGCAATTGATGCTCTGAAAAGGCAGGGGTTTGTGAATATTGCAGAAAGTGGCAGTCAGCCTGTCTATGCTGTAGAAATGCGTGCACCTCTGGTGATATTCAGAGATGTGGAGACGGTGATCAAAAATCCTCTGAACAAAAATGCTCATGTATTGCGGGCTATCGATGAGGCTCACGAGCGACTTCTGCATGTAATGACAGAGATTTACCCCGGACAGCTGATCCTGTCTTTTAATCCAAGTGCTGTGCACAACAAGATCATCCAGAAAGTGGCGAAGCTGAATCAGGTACCGATTCAGCCAAGTAAAGACGGTCTCCGCGGGCCGTATATGTCAGTGCCATTCGGGAAAGCACTGGCAGATGTAGTCGTACCAAATACAGTGACGAAGGCGCTTCATACAGAGAAGTATTTTTCAAAAGATCTGGCCCATTTTACCATTGCTGAATCTAAACACTATTCTGCTCTTGATAATCAGGCCAAGACCATTAAATCCTTTAACCGCCCGATTATTCTTATTGATGATCTGCTTCATAAAGGCTATCGTATGAATATTCTCGATCCGATTCTGAAGGCTAACGGAGTGGATGTAAAAGAAATTATTGTCGGTGTACTGACGGGAAATGCCAGAGATATGATGACCGTGAGAAACAGAGCGGTGGAGGGCGCATACTTCCTGCCGAATTTAAGAGTCTGGATCAACGAAAGGGACAGTTATCCATTCATCGGCGG
>CABSEO010000378.1 GCA_902476665.1 uncultured Emergencia sp. | reverse complement strand
GGATCATCCTCCTCTACGATATATACGGTGTCAACCTTACTGCAGAAATCTTTAATCTTCTCCTTCGGCAGCGGATATGTAAAGCCCAGTTTGAGATAGGATGCATCCGCCCCAAAAACTTCTTTTGCATAATAATAAGAAGGTCCGGAGGCAATAACGCCGATTTTTCCGTCACCCATTTCCGCATAGTTGAAACGGGTCTTTTCGGTATATTCTTCCAGTCTTCTGGTTCTGGCCTCCATATTGACCCTGTTAACCCTTGCGTTAGCAGGAACACATACAAATCTGGCAAGGTCTTTCTCCCATTTTCTGTTGGGAACTTCTTTTCTTTCACCGATTTCTACCAGAGATTTGGAGTGGCATACACGAGTCACCATTCTCATCATGACTACTGCCCCATATTCTTCTGATACCTCAAAAGCCTCCTTCATCATATCCAGACAATCCTGACTGTCTGCAGGCTCGAACATCGGAATTTTACCCATCTTGGCAAAATTTCTGTTATCCTGTTCATTCTGTGAAGAGAACATCCCCGGCTCATCGGCAGAAACAATCACGGAACCTCCGTTTACCCGCATTGTTGCAAAAGTCATCAGCGGATCTGCTGCAACATTGACACCTACATGCTTCATAGATGCCATACTTCTGGCTCCCGCCATGGATGCGCCGGCAGCAGACTCCATAGCAACCTTTTCATTAGGCGCCCATTCAGCATAAATCTCATCATACTTAGCGATATTTTCCAGTATCTCAGTACTCGGTGTACCCGGATATGCAGAAGCGTGGGTTACGCCTGCCTCGTAAGCCCCTCTTGCAATGGCTTCATCGCCTGTCAATAATTTTTTCATAAGGTTGGTCCCTCCTTTATCTACCATAACACCGTACACAGACGGCGAAAAAAAATTCCCAAGACGCAAGGTCTCCGGAGCCCTGCGGCCAGCTATCATCTGACAGTGGCCGCGTCCTCTCGGGAGATGCCCTTCTCCCTTGTTTAACTTCATTGTAGAAGTCTGGTTAAACTTTGTCAATTTTTTTACAAAAAAAAATACACTTTTGCAAAAACTTGTGCAGTTTTTTGTTTCTATAAATAATTTTTTTATTATTTTTTTGTTACTTAAAATATTTGTATACACACCTTTATTATATTTGTAAACACTTATAAAACTTGATAAAATCAATTATTCTATGCATATTTATATGTGGATAACCAGAATTTACTAAAATACTTATCTGAAAAAATTACGCATTATACGGTATCTTGCATTTTTCTGTTAAAACCTTGACAGAATATCAAAAAAAACGTACAATAGCTGTATCGAAAGGAATCCAGATCAATGAAAAAACCAATCAAAAAAATCCCTATCCGGGATCAGATTTATCAGACCATTAAGGCCGGCATCATGGAAGGAAAGTATAAGTCAGGCAGCAGACTCAGTATTGCCTCACTTTCCAAGGAACTGCACGTCAGCAACTCTCCTGTCAGAGAAGCCATATCCATGCTGAATCGCGACGGCCTGGTGGATATCTATCCCAACTCCGGTCCCAGTGTCATCAAGTTTTCCGAAAAAAGACTTGCCAATATCGCACAGGCCATTCTAAGTATGCTCCTTGGCGCCTTTGAAATCTGCCAGCAGATGGACAAGGTCGATGACCTCATCGGTCGTCTACAGACAGCTCTGAAGGAGCAGATTGAACATCTGGAAGCCGATTCCCTTCAGGAATATGTCAAATACTCTATTTCCTTCGAAAGAGCTTTTGTAACCTGCTGCGGTAATCCATATATGATCAAGCAGTATTCAGAAATGGAGGATCTGCTTTATTTAACCGTATTATATAATCACTGGTATATTGACAAGGGCAGAAGACATACCGTTCTGGAGCACCAGCAGATACTAGGCGCCATCATTGAAGGAGATTTTGCTGCTGCCCGTATTCTTCTGTCACGTCATTACAATCGTTTTCAGCTGACAGACAAAGAGTAAACAGTAAATCCAATCTTATACTTTGGCCTGCCTCGCCGGATCCTCCTGTCCTTTCTCTGCAAAGCCGGCAGGGCAGGCACCAGAATTCTTTTCAATTCTGTTTCTTGAGCGGATTATCCGCCTGTTTTTTATTATAATTATCGGCATCACCTTCTCCCCTTTAACTGATACCTTAGAAGACACAGAAATAAACCGATTCCAAGATATCCTGTGAAAGGATAGATCAGGGCAACGAGACGGTCAAAGGGCATCTGACCCAAAATAAAGGCATCCAGACTGACAAGCAGCGCAATAACAAGAGCAGCTTTACTTCCCGTCTGTGCCAGATTACTGCAGATAGTCCATAACACAGGTGCCGCTGT
>CABSEO010000377.1 GCA_902476665.1 uncultured Emergencia sp. | reverse complement strand
CCAAGCTGGCCACAGAAGAATATCCGGATCTGGATGTAACCACAAGAGGGGCCATGTCTTTGGGAAGGCGGCTGCAGGATCCTCTGGCAGAACTCGTCAAAATTGATCCCAAGCATATTGGTGTTGGGCAGTATCAGCATGATATCAATCAGAAGCAGCTTGATACCGCACTGACTAATGTAGTGGAAGACTGTGTAAACCGAGTTGGTGTTGATTTAAACACTGCATCGCCGTCACTTCTTTCTTATATTGCAGGAGTCAATATGGGAATTGCGAAAAATATTGTGGCCTATAGAGAGGAACACGGAAGATTTCACAACAGAAAGGAACTTCTGAAAGTATCTAAGCTGGGGGAAAAAGCTTTTAAGCAGTGTGCAGGCTTTATGCGTATTGCTGACGGAACGGAACCTCTGGACAGTACCTCTGTACATCCTGAGTCTTACAGGGCTTGTGAGGAGATGATGGCCAAGATTGGCATTTCTAAAGAGGATATTGCAACAGGCGGTGCGAAAAACATCGATGAAAAGATTTTTCAGGCTTATCCTGCAAAGAAGCCGGCAGAAAGTGTGAAAAAGATGGCTGAAGATCTGGGGATAGGGCAGATGACCTTAACGGATATCATTGCTGAGATGAAAAAACCTGCCAGAGACCCGAGAGAGGATGCACCGCCGGTGATCTTCAGAAATGACGTGCGCAGCTTTGAGGACTTAAAGGTGGATATGGAGCTGACAGGTACAGTCCGTAATGTAGTGGATTTTGGTGCTTTCGTCGATATTGGTGTAAAACAGGACGGTCTGGTGCATGTATCGCAGATGAGCAACCGGTTTATCAGTCATCCTATGGATGTGGTGTCTGTGGGAGATACGGTAAAAGTAAAAATTCTCAGCATCGATCCGGAAAAGAAGAAGATCGGTCTGACTATGAAATTCTAAAAGACAATTACTGAAACAGAAAGGAATGTTATGGCTTTTAATACCATTATTTTTGACTTTGACGGCACTGTTGCCAATACCAACAGACTGGTTATCGAATCCTGGCAGCAGGTTTATCATACTCTGACGGGAAAAGAACAGGATGAGGCGGTAATTAAAGCTACTTTCGGAGAGCCACTGGCTGTCAGCATGGAGAAAGCTTTTCCTGATACACCGGTAGAAGAGGCAATTGCGATTTACCGCAATCATCAGAAGGATATCTATGAGGACATGATAGAACCTTTTCCCGGGATGACAGAGCTGATCCGAAAACTGAAAGCTGAAGGATACCGGGTTGGAATTGCAACATCTCGTTTGAGAAATACTACACTAATCGGACTCAGAAAGTTTGGCGTGATGGATTCTCTTGACTGCCTGGTGACCTGTGAGGATACGGAGAAGCATAAACCTGACCCTGCACCGGCGCTGATTTCCCTAGAAAAGCTGGGAGCATGCGCGGAGGAAACTCTGATGGTTGGTGACAGCATGTTTGATATCAGATGTGCTCACAATGCAGGGATTAAGGCGGTGCTGGTAGGCTGGGCTGAAGCTGTCAGCGCAGAAGAAATGAAAGGACCGGATGCGCCTGAGTTTGTCATTGAAAAGGCGGAGGATTTGTTTGCTGTGCTGCAGGACTGAAAGCAGGTAAGGAGACACTATGCTGAATATCTTTTACGGAAGAGAAAGTATTGATAAAGAAAAATTTATTTATCATTCCATAGCAGAACAGAAGGGGAGAACTCTGGTTATTGTGCCGGACCAGTATACTCTGGAGGCGGAGAAGCAGGCGTTCTCCCTGCTTCATACAGACGGTATGATGGATGTGGAGATCCTCAGCATTTCACGTCTTGGGGGAAGACTGATTTCCAGCCAAGGAGGAGGGCGCAGAACCTTCATAGACAAATACGGCCGTCACATGCTGCTGTTTCAGATCATGTCACAATGCGAGGAGAAGCTGCGTGTATTTCAGGGAAATCTTAGAAAAAACTCTTTTATTGAGATGACTAATAACTTTATTTCTGAGATGAAGCAGTACAATGTGGAGCCTGAAGATCTGCAGCTGCTGCGACAGCAGCTGGATGAGGAAAGTCTGCTGGCAGCAAAGCTTGCAGATCTTCAGCTTCTATTCAGTGAGTATCAGAAACGAATTGAAGATAAATATACGGATTCAGAGGATTATATTGATCTGTATATGAGTAAAATACCTGACTCAGCTCTGATTGCAGAAAGCCAAATCTGGATATACGGCTTTGACAGTTTTGCGCCTAAGGCTATGGAAGTGCTGGGAAATCTCATGGCTTCAGCTCGCGAAGTCAGTGTGTTTCTAACATGTGACAGAAACTGCAGGGATGAAGAGATTTTTCAGCTTACAGAAATGGTAATGCAAAGACTGGAACGGCAGGGGG
>CABSEO010000376.1 GCA_902476665.1 uncultured Emergencia sp. | reverse complement strand
TTTATCTTTAAAGTGGAATTGATTCTGGCTACAGACGGAGGGGATGTTACACCTCCGGGAGGCATCACAGAAGTCCTGAAAAATCTGGTGTTCAATATTGTGGCTAATCCTGTTGACGCCTTGCTCAATGCCAATTATATCGGTATTCTGACATGGGCTATTCTTCTCGGTATTGCACTGAGACATGCTGGGGATGGGACAAAAGAATTTCTGTCTAATATTGCTGACGCAGTTTCCCAGGTCGTAAGATGGGTAATCCGTTTTGCGCCTTTAGGCGTTATGGGTCTTGTCTTTAATGCCATTGCAACAAGCGGCATCGAATCACTGTTCAGATATGGCCAGCTGATTCTTCTGCTGGTGGGAACTATGTTCTTTGTGGCACTAATAGTCAATCCTCTGATCGTTTATATCACCACCAGACAGAATCCTTATCCTCTGGTGCTGAAGTGTCTGAAAGATAGTGGAATTACAGCATTTTTCACTAGGAGTTCAGCGGCCAACATTCCGGTTAACATGAAGCTCTGCGAGGAACTGAATCTTGACAAGGATACTTATTCTATTTCAATTCCTCTGGGTGCCACTATCAATATGGGTGGTGCAGCCATTACAATCTCTATTCTAACCTTGGCTGCAACGAACACTCTGGGAATTCATGTGGATTTCGGTACAGCAATTATTCTCTGTGTATTATCAGCAGTCAGTGCCTGCGGGGCATCCGGTGTTGCGGGCGGTTCACTGCTTCTGATTCCGCTGGCATGTTCTTTGTTCGGAATCGATAATGCGACAGCCATGCAGGTTGTAGGTGTTGGATTTATTGTGGGAGTTATTCAGGACTCTTGTGAAACAGCACTGAATTCTTCGACAGACGTACTGTTTACTGCAGCAGCAGATATTGCCAATAAAAAGAAGGAAAAAAGACAGAATTCTTAAAGTTTGTTTTTCTGCAGAATCACGGCCTTTGCGGCCGTGTTTTTTTATGGAAACAGCAGATTACTAAATATTGCATCCATTGAAAACATATATATCAGTGGAATTTAGTATAATAGAAACAAGTCAAAACTATTTTAATGAAAGAGGACGAGCATGGATCAGATTTTACTGAAACAACTGGAAACCTGGCATGAAACCGGAGATTATCAAAAGATCATCGAAAGACTGGAGAATTATCCGGAGCATAATTATGATACAATCGGACATCTGGCCAGAGCATATAATAATCGAGGCGCTTGCGGGGATTTTGACAAGGCTGTTGAGCTTTTAAAGATGGTGGAAGACTTTGGACGTCAGGATCCCCTGTGGTATTATAGACTGGGCTACGCCTATTATTCTATGGGCAATTATCTGGAAGCTGTACGAAACTTTGAGATTGCCGCAGAACTTGATCCTGAGGATGAAGATTCGCAAGCTCTTCTGCTTTATTGTACAGAGCAGCTCATGGGAGAACTGGCAGATGACTTGCAGGAAGAGAATATAGAAGTTTATTCAGAAGAGGAGATGGATCTGATAAGTGACTATATTGCAGATACCTTTGGAGAATTTGAAAGTGTATTTCATGAAATTGTTTCTCCTGATATTCACGTGGATATCTGTCTTATCCCACCAACGGAAGAACAGAATTACTATACACTGGTAACTATGGGTATGGGTGCTCACAGAATGAATACGCCATCGGAACTTGATGATTATCATCTGCAGCAGGCAGAGCTTTTACTGTGTCTTCCGCCGGACTGGAATTTACATAGTGATGAAGAAAAGTGGTACTGGCCAGTCAGACTGCTGAAAATTCTGGCAAGATTACCATTACAGGAGGATACCTGGCTTGGTTGGGGACATACTGTAGACAACGGGGAGGATTTTGATGAAAGCACGCAGTTGTGCGGCAGTATGCTGATCAGCCCTGTTGGTTTTGGCGATGAGGAATCTGTCTGTCAGCTTCCGGACGGTCAGGTGAACTTTTACCAGATAATTCCTCTTTATAGGGAAGAAATGGAATATAAAATGGAACACGGTGCAGAAAGTCTTTTAGATCAGCTTGACAGTAGTGTGCTGATCATCAATCCTAAAAGAACAAAATTCTGTGCAGAAGGAATGCTGAGTTAACGGTCTAAAATTCCCGAATAATACCGTTTATATTTTTGTCTTCTTTTCAGATAATAACCTTAGAAAAAAGAAAGGAGTTTCGAAATGAAAAAGACCAGATTTTTTCTAACGGCTTTATTACTGATGACCGTTTTGGTTTTTGCAGGATGCGGAAGCAAGGATGATAATCACGATGCTATTCCTGATGATCAGCAGAGCGGTCTGGAGCAGGATATTGACAGAGACGGCGAAGAGATCGCAGACGATGCGGAGGACCTTGGCGACGATGTAATTAACGGTGCAG
>CABSEO010000375.1 GCA_902476665.1 uncultured Emergencia sp. | reverse complement strand
CCGAGCCGCGCCCAGAGACACGCCTTCCATGCCATGCACCAGCCGGTTCCCTCGTCCCCTCTTCTGTCCAGTGCCACACGGCAGGCAGCCAGAAGTTCCTCATCCTCTCTGTGGATCAGATTTCCGGGATAGAGACCGTATAGCTGTGAAACATGTCTGTGGTGCACATCCACTTCCGGATAGTCCAAGAACCACTCCTGAAGCTGCCCGCCTTTCCCCCTCTTAAAAGGCGGCAATTTTTCAAGTGCCGCTTTTACTTTATCCGTAAGTTCTGTGATTCCAAGGATCTCGCAGGCTTTCAGATAGTTTCCAAACAGTTCTTTCAGGATACTGTTATCCATTGTTGAACCAAACGTCACACTATGGGCACCTTGATCCGGCGCTGTAAATGTATTTTCCGGCGATGTAGATGGTACTGTGACGAGATATCTTTCATAAGGTACCAGGTAGCCTAGATAAAACTCTACTGCACCTCTGATAAGAGGAAATGCTTTTTCTCTCAGAAAGTCTTTATCCAGTGTATAGCGGTAATGCTCCCATAAATGCCAGCAGAGCCATCCGGAACTCATCGGCCACATAGAGTATGTACAAGGATTTTCATCCTGTCCGAAATGGCCAACTGGGCTGGAATGACCCCAGATATCCAGATTGTGATGACTCACCCATCCATTCAGATGATAGACTTCTTTTGCTGTCTTTTTTCCCCGCGAGGCAGTCCGTTCGACCAGATCAAACAGCGGCTCATGGCAGTCACTTAAATTCGCTTTCTCTGCCATCCAGTAATTCATTTCTGTATTAATATTTACCGTATAGTTGCTGCTCCACGGAGCTCTCAGATCATGATTCCAGATTCCCTGCAAGTTTGCACACTGTGTGCCGGGCTTCGAGGAAGCGATCATAAGATAACGGGCATAGTGAAACATTTTTATCACAAGATCATTTTGTACACCAGGATTCAGCGTAAGATCCATCCGGTCAAAATATGCTTCGTATGCCTTCTGATGAGATTCTTTTAATTGTGGATACGAAAGGTTACAGATTCGTTCCAGCATCTGTTTCTTCCTGGCTAAATAAGAATCCTGTGATTGAAAGTCTGTTATCCCAGACAGATAAATGTACACATCATTCTCTGCTGTTACCAGAAGCGTGTTATCCTTTTGACAGACGCAGCCTTTCGGTGCCTGCACGGAAAGGCCGATTACAAACTGTGTTCCTTTTCCCCCTTCATAGACGATCGGATGCTCACAAGAATAATAAGGCGGTGCCACATATATCGGAGCCTGTCCCTCCAGTACAAGGCCATTTGTCCCAAACGCAGAACAGGCATGCCTTATCTGGCTGTCCAGGGAAATATGCAGCTCCAGATTACTGTACGCGTCTGCTTTGTAATGAAGTGCCATGACCGGTTCTGACATACTTGTAAAAAATTCTCTTTGATATACCTGTCCGTCCTGACGATATACGACCTGTTCCAGTGCATCTCTGAGCGAAAGTTGTCTCTGGTATGATCCATGCTCTTTTAATTCAGGTACATTTGTATCAATATACAGATTTCCTGCCGGAAGATAGCTCTCTGTCCAGTCACCAAGGATGTTTTCTTTACAATAAGCTTCCGCCTCTTCATACTCTCCATCAAAAATTTTCTGGTGCAAAAACTCCCAGTCCACATCTGTATTTTTGTTTTCTTTATCTCTTCCTGTCCCGGACCAGAGTGTATCCAGATTCAGTTCAACCTTTTCCTTTCGAAGCCGTCCATATGACATCGCTCCCATAGATCCGTTCCCAAGAGGAAGTGCTTCATTCCATGCTTCTGCCGGCCTGTCAAAGACCAATGATAACTCATTCATTTTATTATTCTCCCATGCAGCATTCTCTATTTAATAATACAGAAAAACTCCACAGAATAAAATGTCACTTAAAAGTACATATTTCTGCGGAGTCTTTTTACGTCATTTTATGATAACTAGATTTGATACCACCTGATCTCATTTGCTTCCATATGAAGTTCGAAGCTGCTTCCGTCGCCTTTGTATACAACGGTATCCTGTGGCTCGTAGGTATTGTTTACCACGCAGTATTTGCCGTTCTTTACATAGGCGTGGACTTCTACATTGTAATTTGTGGAATACCAGCAGTTCAGTTCTTCCTCTGCAGATGCGGACCAGAGGACTGCACGGTAGAGGACACGGCTGTTCTTGAAACTGTATGGAAGTCCGCTGATATAGACACCGCGGCCCTTTCCGAAGGTTCTGACTGCCATCTGCACTTCCTGGTCTTTCTGGATCAGGATCTCGGTTCCGTCAAGTGCATAGATGTTCTTTTTGCCTTCGCCGAAATCAACGTCTCCGTCACTGTCTGCCAGGATAAAGTGATTTCTGTGTTC
>CABSEO010000374.1 GCA_902476665.1 uncultured Emergencia sp. | reverse complement strand
CAATGGACGAATGATAGTTTAATAATTCTCTGCCTTTACCTGGAAGTAAGCCTGCGGGTGGAAGCATACAGGGCATACCTGCGGCGCTTCTTTTCCTACCACCTGATGTCCGCAGTTTCCGCACTGCCACAGAACTTCTTCATCCTTAGCAAATACCTTGCCTTCTTTAACATTCTGTGCAAGCTTCTTATATCTTTCCTCATGTTCTTTTTCGATAGCGGCAACACCTCTCATCTGAGCGGCAATTTCAGGGAAACCTTCCTCATCTGCAGTCTTAGCCATTTCTGCATACATCTCAGTCCATTCATAATTTTCCCCTTCAGCTGCAGCCAGCAGATTTTCTTCTGTAGTTCCAATACCTACAGCCAGCTTGAACCACAGTTCAGCATGTTCTTTTTCATTTGCCGCAGTTTCTTCAAAGATCTTCTGGATCTGAACATATCCGTCTTTCTTTGCCTTGGACGCATAATAGGTGTACTTATTTCTCGCCTGAGATTCCCCGGCAAAAGCGATCATCAGATTTTCCAGTGTTTTTGTTCCCTTTAAGTCTTTCATGATTATCTCCTCCATTTTTAATTATCTTTAGTGCTGCAGTTCCGGCACAGTCCCTCCAGCAGAGCAGAACTGACACGAACTTCAGCGGCTTCTACAGAAAACAGGTCCTTTACCAGCTCTTCCATCTTTGATACAGCTTTTGGATTTTTCTCTCCCAAATCCATCAGTCTGCCGCATCGTCTGCATTTGAAATGGTAATGACTATCAGTTCGCCCGTCAAATCGGTCGCTTCCGTCCAGTCCCGAGATCCTCTGTATCTCCCCCATATCTGCCAGCAGATTCAGGTTACGATATACGGTAGCAATCCCGATAGACGGCATCACCTGACGAGCCTGTTCATATACCCACTCGGCAGAAGGATGAACTGGATTGGATTTTACTATATCCAAGATCAGATTACGCTGCTTCGAGTATTTCATATGAACTCCTTTATTCTTTTTTAATAATGATTATCATTATTATATTATTCAAATTTTCTTTTGTCAAGGCTTTTTTTTTACAGAAATAAATTGTTTTAAGATCACCCCAAGTGGTATAATAGTTATATCACTTTAATGGAGGTAACAATAATATGGTAAAATTATACAGATGCGCACATTGCGGAAATATCGTAGAAATGGTTGAGGACAAAGGAGTAAAAGTTGTCTGTTGCGGCGAGCCTATGCAGCTTCTGAACCCAAACACTACTGATGCTGCTACAGAAAAACACGTTCCTGTAGTTGAGGCAGATGGCAATAAGGTTGTTGTAAAGGTAGGCAGTGTAGAACATCCGATGACAGAAGAGCACCACATTTCTTTTATCATTCTGGAAACAGATAAGGGCGTACAGAAAAAATATCTGAATCCAACAGGAAAACCGGAGGCAGAATTTGTACTGGCTGACGGAGAAAAAGCTGTTGCAGCCTATGAATACTGCAATCTGCACGGTTTCTGGAAAGCTGCGCTGTAAAAGGTTCAGCTGCCGGTCAGACACAGCATTCAGAAATGCAAAAATAAAAAGAGAGTCCGTCTATTCAGTGTTCGTCACCGAGCACTGAGCAGCGGGCTCTTTTTATTGCCACAAAATATCATTTTATAATATTTTTCGAATATCCTAAAATTTAACCTGTCATAAAACCGGCAGAACCGATATTTTACATTCTCCGTCTGACCTCTTCTATACAGATACGGGGATTCACTGCAGTTTTTACCTCCATGGCTACAGAGGAGCAGGCAATTCCCATCCGTGCCGTTTCTTCCGCAGAAAGCCCCCAGACATGTCCCAAAAGAATCGCTGCCGAAAAAGCATCTCCTGCTCCTGTAGCGCTGAGAATTCCAACCGGTCTTGCCGGTACAATCCCCTCTTCACCGAAACCTTTGTAATATGCCCCTGTTTCACCCAGACTGATAAAGACCCGTTTTACACCCTGATCACAAAACCATTGTCCGGCACGGGAAAGAGAATCTTCATCTCTGATTCTGATTCCGCTGAGCAGTTCTGCTTCTATCCGGTTAGGCTTAACGGTATGAAATCTACCGATATAGTCTTTCACCCTCTCCGCTTTGGATGCCGATACCGGATCCAGAAACAGAGGTGCTTTCGTCTGCAAAGTGAGAAAATCCAGTGTTTCAGCCTGCAAATTGCAATCAATCCCCACAATTTCCGACGCATTCAGCCTGTCCATTTTATCCGCAAGAAATTCAGGAGTAATCCGTTCCAGAATATCCATATTACAGATGGCCAGCTCCATATCATTCTTGTGATTGAGAATGGAAAGGTACATGCCGGTGCTCTCCCCTTTCACAGGAAATACGCAGCTCACATCTGCCCCCAGGTCTTTCAGCTGACTTC
>CABSEO010000373.1 GCA_902476665.1 uncultured Emergencia sp. | reverse complement strand
AAAAATACCGCACATCATAATAAATACAAAAAAAGCCGCCGTCACAGAAGAAATATTCTCTGCCAGTTTCAGAGACGGTACAATGGTTCCCTTTGCCAGATCTATTCTGGCCATCAGCGCCAGATTCATAAAAATCACCGTCACCATCAAAAGTACCCCACCAACGATACCTCCTGCAGCAGCTTCACGAGAAGACCTCGCGTCACGTCCAAGAGCCATAAGAAACGCCAGTGAACTTACCATATTATATGCTGCGTAAAGAACGCCACTGAACCACCAGCTTCCTGCAGGCCGGAAACTTTTCAGCGTGCTCATATCCACATTACCCGCCATCAGATCTCCAAAATTCGCTGTTACTGTACAAATCGCAATAAAAATAGAAAATCCAATAATAAGAGGCCCCATAAGTCCCACAATGTCAATCAGCTTTTCCAGCCCAAAGGCAAAAGCCGCAAACACAAGCAGCGCCATTACAAGCCCTCCCATATAGTAGCTTACACCCCAATATTCCTGCGCAGCTGCCCCTGCACCCGAGATCATCACTGCCAGTACCGCAAAAAGATAAAACAGTACAAAATATTCATAAAAAGTACCTAGAACTTTGCCGCAAAGAAGCTGATATGGTTTCTCCGCAGCAGCTGTGCCGGCTTCATGTCCCAGCTTCATGATACTGCCGCCTGCCCATGAAAACAGAATCATACTGACTAAAGCAGCTCCCGTACTCATGACTCCATAAGAAGTATAGAACTGCAGAATTTCCTGTCCCGTGGCAAAACCTGAACCGATTTCCAGTGCTACATAGGCGCCGGCATATTTCATCACACTCAAAAATCTGATTTTTTCTTTCAAGGCATCCTCCCCCATTTACTGCTTTTACAGTGTATGAAGAGAAATTTCTATCATGACATGCCTAACCGAAAATCTTCTGCACCCGAACTCTTCCTGCATTCCGGAAACTCAGCAGACACACGGCTCTTTTTTGCCGAAAAAAAAAGCCCTGAGCTTTGAAGCAGCCGGGCTTTCTTGTCAGGTCTATATCATTTTGCGTCTTACAATTTCCACATAACGGTTCGGATCTTTGCTTCCCAGTTCACAGCGGCAGGGCTCACTTTCCCGCCGTTCTCCCGTAGGCACGAAACCCGTTTTTTCGTACAAAGATTCGCCAATTCTGTTATCAGGGTAATGCATAAGTTCCACAGCTTTAATCTGCGGAAATTCTTCTTTGAATAAATCCACACAGGCCAGCAGAGCAGCTTTTCCATAGCCTTTTCCCTGATATTTTTTGTCCACCATAAATCGATGAAGAAATACATACGGAATATCACCTTCCTCTTCAACCAGGTAATACAGAGCAAACCCTACGGGAGTCTGAGCATCATAGATCACCTTAGCTCTAAAATCCTTTTCAAAACTGCATTCCGCTATAGAAATCAGATTCCCCTCCATAAAACCTTTTTGGGAAGGATTGACCTCCATCTGTATTGCTTCGTCAAAGTTATCCTTGTCAACATTTCTGAAATTAATCTGTTTTTCCATATGACACATCCTCCTGTAGAACAATTTTACCACAATCATTAAAATACAGAAAGCGTTTCTGGTATATCTGCTCTCTTTTCTTTTCCAGCACAGCAATTCTCAAAAAGAAAAAGGACAGGCTCAAAGCAAGAGGCTGAGGCCTGTCTTTTCTTTTGATAAACGGTTACTTTCTGGAAATATAATGGGTATGGAGAAGATGATGCGCCTTTTCACTTCCCGGCTCACCCAGATAATTTTTATAGAGTTCTTTGATTACAGGATTTTTATGAGATTTTCTGATAAAGCTTTCATGGTCACTCCGGTACAGTGCTTTTGCCCGTTCTTCCCCGATATCCATCCAGTTTCGAACAGAAGATGGCTGCTGCGGCTGACCACCGCCGTTAATGCAGCCTCCCGGACACGCCATGATCTCTACAAAGTCGAAGTGTTCTCCGGTTCTAATCCGCTCCATCAGCCTTCTGGCATTGCCCAGGCCATGTGCGGCCGCAGCTTTAAGTGTCATATCTCCAATCTGAATTTCAGCTTCCTTAATACCGCTTTTCTGACCACGCACCTGCATATAGTCAATAGAATCCGAACTCTGTCCCGTTACGATATCCGCCACTGTTCTGAGTGCAGCTTCCATCACACCTCCTGTGGCACCGAAGATAGTACCTGCACCCGTTGAGATTCCCAAAGGATTGTCAAAATCGCCGTCAGGCAGAGCAGGAAAATCTATACCGAAGGCCTTAATCATTCTGGCCACTTCTCTGGTAGTCAGCACCAGATCTACATCCGGGTAACCAGTAGCCGACAATTCTTCTCTTTGAGCCTCAAACTTTTTAGCAGTACAAGGCATGATAGAAACCACCGCAATATTGGCAGG
>CABSEO010000372.1 GCA_902476665.1 uncultured Emergencia sp. | reverse complement strand
CCATAAGACGATAAAGATCCATGGCTCTGGTTGATCACATATCCAGACAGCTTGTTATTCTGAATAAAGGAAGACATTCCTTCCTGAATTTCCTTCACAGAAGCGTGATCGTATCTTACCACATATAAGACTGTATCTGCATATTTTGCCAGAATATCCGCATCAGAAAACAATCCTGCCGGTGGTGTATCAATAACAATAAAATCAAAATTCCTGCGCAGGTATTCCATCAGATCCTGCATTTTACTGTCGGAAATAATTCCTGAAATACCACCATTTCTTGTACCGGCGCTGATCACTGAAAGATTTCCGCTTTTGATCATGATTTCTTCTACATCGGCTTTTCCATCAAAATAATCACTTAACCCGAGAGACTGTCCCTCAAAGCCAAACATTCTTCCGACAGATGGATTTCTCATATCACCATCAATAATCACAGTCTTTTTGTCATTCTGCAGTGCTGCAAGTGCAAGGTTTACAGACATATGGCTTTTACCTTCCTGCGGAAGCGTACTGCTGACAAGAAGAACTTTCTGTCCGTTTTTCTCCATCTGCATATCAAGTCTGGACTGTACAGAAAGAAGGGACTGCTTATAACCCCAGTCAATTCTCTTGTTGCTGATAAGCAGCTGGGATTTCGTACTCTTGCTGCGCTTTTTGATTTTTACATCAGGAATCACAGCAACACAGCTTCTTGATGTAACTTTCCGCATGTCCTTCTCTTTGCGGACAGTATGAAGTGTCTGTACATAAAGTGTTGCCAGACATACCACAATTACCAGTCCTGCCAGAATTCCTTTTACCAGATAATCTATCAGAGAATATTCATTTACCGGGGTTGCTGAAGCATTGGTAATATCAACAATTTCCAGAGCCACCGAACCATTGGACTTGTCCACCCATGAAGGATATATTTTCTGGAATGCATCCAAAAGTTCATCCACATACTTATATTTTCCTGAATTCACAGAAATAGTATATAAGTTTGCTCCATCTGTGTACTGCGAACTAAACCAGAATGACTTTTCCGGAACAGAATCCGCCATATTTGCAGAAAGTTCATCTCTGAATTCCGGAGCATCTGTAATTGTTCCGACCGAACTGCTGAGTCTCCTTGTCAGAGAAGAATCTACCGATGTATCTCCTGTCTTTTTGACTGCATAAGTGATCTTCGCAGAATAAACCGGTGAATATGTATAATTCATATAAGTAACGGTCGCTGCCGCTACCGTAATAAGAACCAACAGTAACTGAAGCCAGTATTTTTTCAGACAACGCAGATAATCCTCAAGCATTTCCATCAGATCTATCTGATCCTGCCCATTATATGATCTTGTTATTTCACGTGTTTCGGACTGCATATTTTCTCTCCTGCCTTACCGTTTGTAAAATATCTTATTTGTTTTTGTCGCCATAACCATAATAATATTTTCCGTACCGTTTGTTGCGGCTGACACTGTTTTTGTCACCGAAAGCCATATTCAGGACACCGCCAAGCACAGTAACACCTGTTTCATCCAGTACATCTACCGCATCATTAATTTCCGATGCATGTGCAAGATCCTGACGGATTACAAGTAATACAGAATCTGTTGCCGCCGAAATAATTTCAGCATCGCGGACAATACCAAGCGGAGGCGTATCAAGAATCACATAGTCCATACGGGAAGCAATTTTGCGAAGCAACGTCTTAAATGCCTCATCTTCCAGCAATTTATCCGGTTCCGCAATTGCTTTATTCTGAAAAACACATCTGAGATATTTGTAACGGCTGTCTCTGCGCATAACATCTTTCAGTGTGCTGTCTCCTGCCAGAAGATCCGAAAGACCTGTTCCTTCTTCTACCTCTGCATCAAAAATCTTCGCAACAGCAGGACGACGCATATCACAGTCAATCAGCATTACTTTTTTTCCACGTCGTGAAAGATTCAATGCCAGATTTACAGTAATCGTAGATTTTCCTTCATTTTCACGAATCGAAGTAACCATCAGCACTTTCTGATCATTTTTATTCATCTCTGATTCTACGCGCGTCGTAAGGCGGTCAAGCTCTTCCTCATAATCACCGGTCGTCGCACTGTCAGAAATCAAAATTGCTTTCTGATTTTTCTTTTTGCGGAAATAGTGTATCGTATTTAATACCGGAATATCCAGCACCATTGCAGCCTGCTGGCGATTGTAAACTTTATCCGTAGACATACACAAAAAGACAGTCAGACCAACTCCACCTGCGAGTACAAGCAGTGCTGCCAGTGCTGCATAATATAACGGGCGCGCATCCTGTTTCTGAATATTATCTGCTGATAAAGCGGTCAGATTACGGAACATATAACCGGACTCAAAATATCCGGTCAGTGTCGGATAACTCTCAAGCGCAGATTTCAGCAGCCGAAGAGCCTCTTCTGCC
>CABSEO010000371.1 GCA_902476665.1 uncultured Emergencia sp. | reverse complement strand
GTCGCACCGCCATTACTGAAACCGGTTGAAGTTTTAACGAAGGCGGCCCCTGCTTCGGCAGCCAGCCTGCAGCCACAGACAATTTCTTCTTCAGTGAGCAGACAGGTTTCCAGAATTACTTTGACCGCAGCCTTATAATCTGCCGCAGCCTTTACCACTGCCGCGATATCATCTTTAACGTAATCTGTATCTCCATCCTTGAGGCGACCAATCTGAATCACCATATCAATCTCTGCAGCACCTTTTCTGCAGGCATCTGCTGCTTCAAAAGCTTTTGCTTCTGTGGAACAGGCGCCAAGAGGAAAGCCGACCACTGCGGCGATTTTCACATCACTTCCAGAAAGTGCTTCAGCCGCCAGCGAAACATAGGAAGAGTTAACGCAGACTGCATAAAACTCATAAGCTTTGGCCTGATCACAGAGTTTTTTGATTTGCAATTTGCCTGCATCAGGACTTAACAGTGTATGATCAAAGTATCGATTAATAACCATGGAAAATTCTCCTTAACTTCAGAATGGTATTTAGTATAGCACAAAACACACTTTATGTAAAAATATTTGTATGAAGTTTTTTTTTCCGGATATGATATTTTTGCGTTTTTCCTTTGACAGAATGGGTATTTGAGAATATAATGATTAGGAAATTTGTAGAGATTTAAAGAGGTATAGGATGGAAAAAACAGTTAGAACAATCGGCATGCTTAAGTGGATGGGACTTCCTCTGGGCGGCATGATGTTTTTCTTTACGGCGGAGAGTTTCGGAACAGCTGTAGGGGCGTTATTAGGCGCTGCGGCGGGTCTTTCCTTCTGGATTCTTATGAAAAACGAACAGGGCAGGCTGATAGGCCAGACAATTGCCAATGAAATCAGACAGGCAATTTCAGAAACAGCCAATGTAGACAGCCTGATAGAGATTAAGAGACTGAGAAGTGGTATTATTGCCAGAGTATATCTGATTAATGCCCGGGAAAAGGTTGCCATGATTCATCAGGCAGTTGCAGAAAGGATGGAGGCATGTTCATTAAAGCGATATCTGTGGATTATGCAGATGACTGATATGCCTCGGAGAAGTGCTCTTCGGGAAACACAGAGAATGCTGAATGAAAAGCTTCTGGAGGAGATTTTGAGCAGACACAGAGGAGATCAACAATAGAATGGATTTAGTTGTAAGTTTTGTCATCTTTATTGGAGCAATGATTGGGTGTATCACGACAGGATACACCATGGTCATTGCTCTTTTTGCAGGATTAATTGCTTTTGCCGTTACAGGCTGCCGCAGGGGATATTCTTTAAAGAATGTGGCATCTATGGGGTGGGATGGATTGAAAGACGCGTTTGTAGTAATAGAAATCATGTTTATTATCGGATTTATTACGGCCGTATGGAGATCAGGCGGAACAATCGCTTTTTTCGTATACTATGGAATCAAACTGATTACACCTGGGCTCTTTCTTGTCATTACTTTTGTACTGTGTTGTCTGCTTTCTTATGCACTGGGCACATCGTTCGGTGTAGCAGGGACGGTAGGAGTTATTTTTATGGCACTTGCCCGTGCCGGCGGTGTCAGTGAGATTCTTACCGCAGGTGTTGTGATGAGTGGAATTTATTTCGGAGACAGAGGTTCTCCGGTTTCTTCCAGTGCCATTCTGGTTGCGGCAGTTACCAAAACCGATCTTCTGGGAAATGTAAAACGAATGGCCAAATCCGGGATGATTCCATTATTTTTGACCTTTGCAGTTTATGCGGTTCTTTCGTTTTTAAATCCTGTCCATACAGTAGATCAGAGTTTTCTGCAAGCGCTGGAGAATGAATTTGTTATTTCTCCCTGGTGTGTTGTGCCGGCAGTATGCATGATTGTTCTTCCTTTACTGAAAGTTCAGGTTGCTGCAGCTATGATTGCCAGTATCGTGAGTGGAGGACTGATTAGCCTTTTTGTTCAGCATATGGAAGTGGCGGAGTTGTTAAAAGCGCTGATATTCGGATATGCGGCAGAAGGCAGTCTGGGAACTGTGATGAATGGAGGCGGTATGCTTTCCATGATCGAAATCGTTTGTATTGTAGCGCTTTCCAGTACTTATTCCGGAATTTTTGCCGGTACAGATCTGCTTGGAAGTCTGCAGGAAAAGATGTTTCCTGTGATGAAAAAAACAGGACGTTTTGGTACGATGGTTATCATGTCTTACGTTTTTTTAGGTATTTTCTGTAATCAGACCATTGCATCTATGATGTGCAGCGATTTTCTGAAAAAGCCTTATGAGCAGATGGGGGCAGACAGGGAAGAACTGGCACTGGATCTGGAAAACTCTGTGATTTTATTGGCAGGAACTGTGCCCTGGACAATTGCCTGCACAGTTCCGCTGGGGTTTATGCAGGTGGGTTATGGCGCCGTACCGTGGAGTCTGTATTTATATATGGTTCCTCTTTGTTATGGAGTTCAGAAAGTTCTGTATGCA
>CABSEO010000370.1 GCA_902476665.1 uncultured Emergencia sp. | reverse complement strand
ATCCTTAAACAACGAGTTAATGCAGCCGATAACGGTGTCGTAAATGCCCATCGAAACCATCATCGTGCCGCCGCTCACACCAGGGATGATGTTGGCAAGACCGATGACAACGCCGCGCAGAATGTCAAAAAACGCTTTCATATCTTCTTTTCACCTCATAATTCGGTTTTCTGTGTATACGGGTTAATGCCTGTAAAAATAAACTATACCATTTCTTCCATGACTTGGCAAACCCGACGGAATATTTTCTTTGCTATTGTATCAGTAAGGGCGGTTTTCGTCAATCCGTTCTTTGAGAATTTAACATCTGCTTGATAATAATGCCTGCCAGGGCGAACAATGCTGTCTGCAAAAACGCTGCGGGAATTTCACCTCCGACACATTCCGGAAGCCATGCGGGACAGAGCATGACGTACCCCAGATGTAAGGCCGAAGACAGGAGAATAGCTGCCAGCAGTTCGATCGAAATACCTGCCGCCGCACCGCTCAGCAGAGAAGAAAGCATGTGTTTCATGGTTTCACCTTATTCTCAATCTGCCGGAGCATTGACGTTTTGCCTGCCCGCTGGTATACTTTGGGCGGTAAGGAGGCGATATCCGTTATGAAAACTGTGTTGGGCGGCATTCGCAAAGCGGACGTCGATTTTGGGATGATTGATTCAGGAGATCATGTGGCGGTCGGCGTGTCCGGCGGAAAGGACAGTTTGCTGCTGCTTTATGCCCTCTCGCTGTATCGAAAGTTTGAACATAAAGACTTTGAATTGCATGGCATTACACTGAAAATGGGACTGGAACCCTTTGATACTTCGCCTGTTTCAGACTGGTGTAAACAGCTTGGCATCCCGTTTGACGTTGTGGAAACGGATATCGCAAAAATTGTTTTTGATATCCGCAAAGAGCCCAATCCATGTTCGCTCTGTGCTAAAATGAGGCGCGGCGCTTTGAATGATGCGGCGAAGCGGCTAGGCTGCAATAAAGTGGCGCTCGGTCATCACCGTGAGGATGCGATTGAAACGCTGATGATGTCAATGATTTTTGAAGGGCGGCTGCACACATTTCACCCGAACATGTTTTTGCCCGGCGCGGAGGTTACCGTAATTCGACCGATGGTTTACGTTTCCGAAAAGCACATCATTCATGTTGCCAGAAAACTGGAACTGCCTGTCGTTCACAATCCCTGCCCGATGGATGATCATTCCAGACGGCAGGAAATCAAAGAGATGATTGCCTCCATGTGCAGAACTTATCCGCATTTAAAGGATAATATGCTTGCTGCGCTAAAGAATGCCGAGCAGTATGGTTTATGGGACAAAAAGAAAATTTGATAGGAAAAGGCCACGAATTTTCAGAGGTTCGAGATTTTTTTCTATCAAAAGAGAATATATTTCTTTGATGTTTCGGAAATGGATCTTCATAATTATTAAACAAAAAAGCTTCCGATTCTCTTGAAAGCCTCTGATGTCATAGAAAACAGGACTGAATTCTTGCTTGAAGCTTGCCGCTGCTCGGTCAGCGCCGCTCTCAGGCCACACAGTGGCCTGATTCACTACAGCTTCTTCAAGTCCTGTTTTTGCTTTGATATTTCTTTGGAGTAAAATAAAAACTTCCGTTCTCACGGAAGCTCTCATTTGGTGCAGTAGATGAAACCAAATCCGAACCAGAAGCACCTGCTTCTGTGACTTGTCCTTCGATGAATTTTACATGCTGGTCATCGAAAAATAGCAGGTATACCTGTCAGCCCCATATTATGGGCAAGTACAACAAACTGGAAGTTATAGGTTCCCAATCATATATTACCGAAAGTGCTCGGGGATTCGCCAATTCTTTAGAGCTCCATTTCACACTCATAGCACTTAAATTTTTTTCCGCGGTATTCCTCATAATCTGAGTTTCCGTTTAGATGCATGCCGCACTTTTCCATCACTTTTCTGCTGCCGATATTTCCTTCAAAAAAGCCAGCCACGACCTTTTTAAAACCCATCTCACGTAATTCGTTTATTACTGCATTCACCGCTTCCGTTGCAAATCCCCGCCCCTTAAAAGCAGGGTCAATGACATATCCCAATTCAATAGCTTCATCGTCATAACCGCAATCGTTGACAAACCCAATCATATAATCGTCCAGATAGATGCCATATTCGAGATGGGCTGTATCATTAATCTGACTGAATTCGATCAGTTTATCAGCCAACGCATAAAACTGTACTTCTTCGGAATAATCGGGTACCATAAATGTTGCCGTAATCTCCGGATTACGCATCATTTCTGTGAGACGCTCTCTGTCTTCTTTACGATAAGGACCTAATGTCAATCTATCTGTAATGATATGTTCTTTTTTTAGTATTTGCCTGCTCATCGCTCTGTTTCCCTCCTTACTGATATACAGCATTGATAATCACGCCTTTATTGTGATAAATTCCGATTAGTAATATATAAGCGAGGGTGTTACAGCCTTCGCTTTTCCTTTAAGAT
>CABSEO010000369.1 GCA_902476665.1 uncultured Emergencia sp. | reverse complement strand
CAGACAGAGATTACTACACGAACAGTTTCCATGTGCCTGTTTATTATCACATTAACGCCTTTGACAAGATTAAAAAGGAAGCGCCGTTTCACGAGCTAACCAATGGTGGACATATTTCTTATATCGAGCTGGATGGTGATCCGCTGAAAAATGTGGATGCTTTTGAAAAAGTGGTAAGGTGTATGAAAGAAAATGGTATTGGCTATGGTTCAATTAACCATCCGGTAGATCGAGATCCTGTCTGCGGTTATACAGGTATCATTGACAACGAGTGTCCTGCCTGCGGAAGAAGAGAAGGTGACGGAAATCCAAACTTTGAGCGGATCAGAAGAATTACAGGCTATCTGGTGGGCACTATGGATCACTGGAATGATGCGAAGACTTCTGAGGAAAGAGATCGTGTAAAGCACGGTATCGGAGAAGGTTTTGAGAGAATTTAACCGAAAGGTTCTGGAATAAAAGATAAAATGAAAGATAAATCTGAGTTTATCCGTCTTGCGGGTATTGTGCGAGAATCCATTGTAGATGGTCCCGGCATACGACTGGTCGTATTCTGCCAGGGATGTCCTCATGGCTGCAGAGAATGTCATAATACAGTGACCCATGATTTTGCGGGAGGTTATGACTGCAGTGTAGACAGAATTTTACAGGCTGTAGATGAAAATCCGCTGCTGGATGGGGTTACCTTCAGTGGAGGGGAGCCTGCATGTCAGCCGGCAGGTTTTTTATCTCTGGCTCGAGGTATTAAGGCACGTGGGCTTGATATCATTATGTATTCCGGCTATACTTTTGAGGAACTCCAGTCCATGGCTGAAAACAGTCAGGATTTAGCTCGGCTTCTGCAGTATGTGGATATTCTGGTTGATGGAAGATATGAAGCGGAGAAAAGGGATCTGACGCTGGCTTTTCGAGGCAGTACAAACCAGAGAGTCATAGATGTAAAAGCCTCTTTAAGAGAAGGAAAAGTGGTGGATTCAGAAAAATTCTGATATAATTGTGAAAAAATACTTGTAAAGTCTATCATGTTTGTGATATAATATCGCTTGTTCGATATGAACAGAATAAGTAAGAATCAATGCGAGATATGCTTAACATATTGTAAGGAGGTGCGGTAGATGTCAAGAAAATGCGAGATTTGCGGAAAAGGACAGGTGTCCGGCAATTCTGTTTCCCATTCCAACAGACACACTAGAAGAAAGTGGAATGCAAACATTCAGACTGTAAGAATCGACGATAACGGTACAGTAAGAAGAGCCAATGTATGCACAAGATGCATCAGATCAGGCAAGATCAACCGTGCTATCTAATTATGCTGTATAGAATCCCGCTGATTTCAGCGGGTTTTTCTTTTATCTGTTATGTATTATTTTGCGCCTTGGATTTGCGGCACAGCATTTATGGCAGACGGTTATTTTTTTAGAAGAGCTGCGCCGCATACCACCAGGACTGCACCCAAAAGAAGGATCCATGCTTTCGGAGGCAGAAAGAAGGCACAAACGGTGACGATTCCGAAGACAATCAGCACAAAGCCGATGTCTTTCGCTTCCTTATAATTGCAGATTGATTTTCTTTTTTTATTATAGTTATAATTGTTTCCCATGATACCACCCTTGTTATTCTATGAAGGAAACATCCGTTTTGTGACAGAAAGCTTGAGTTTTTGGGAAAGGTCAATTAGAATAAAAGATGAGGTGAACGAGATGACTTTATCAAGAGAAACAGAGCTTGGAACGATTTCAGTATCTGATACACTTTTTGCACAGATTATTGCAGAAAGTTTTGAACTTGAGCCTTGTCGGGACCGAGTCTGGCCGGCTACCAGAAAAGGCCGTCAAATTGGGAATGAACAGAAATTCTCAATCAGTGAACTTGCATCACATATAGAGGTGGAGGACAGCCTTGACGGAAAAAGTGTGGATCTGGAGTTTTCTGTGATTGTAAAATTCGGAACCAGTATCCGGGCTCTGACAGATGCTATGGCTGATTACATTTCGGGAGAAATTGAAAAAAAGTCCGGAAAAAAACCATGCCAGATTACTGTTCGAATCAGCGGCGTGAAATCCAGACAGACCGCAAGAAGGAGTCTGGAAGTAATCAAACGGTATGGAGCGAAATATGGAGCTGAAGGATAGAATTGACAGTCTGAAGGGTGTGGGGCCTAAAAAGGCGGAAGCTTTTGCCAGAGCCGGTGTGAGGACTCTGGAAGACCTTTTGTATTTTTTTCCAAGAAAATATGAAGACCGGAGAACTGAAACTGCGATAGAAGATCTGGAGGAGGGAAAAGACTATCTTATCAGAGGAACTGTTCTGTCAAAACGATATTCGGCAAATCCGTATAAAAAAAATACACCTTTAACCTTGCTGGTGTCCGATGGGACAGCAACCCTGGAGGTGGTATTTTTTAATGGCCGTTATATTTCCGGTCTGTTCAGTATCAATCAGGATTATACCTTTTTTGGAAAAGTTGCGGCT
>CABSEO010000368.1 GCA_902476665.1 uncultured Emergencia sp. | reverse complement strand
GGAGCAGCCCGCACAGCTGACCCAGACGATCGCGAACCTGAATGAAACGGTCGAATATCTGAAGAAAAAGCTGTTCGCATCTTCCAGTGAAAAAGCAAAGAAAGATGCATTTCCCGGGCAACTGGATCTGTTTAATGAGGCGGAAGCTGCTTCGGATCCTTCTGTTCCGGAACCGGCTCTTGAAGAGGCCGTTGGCGGTTATAATCGCAAAGCAAGGAAACCGAAGGCTACCAGGGAAGAGATCCTTGCAGGGCTGCCTGTGACCGAAATCCCCTGCACGGTGCCGGACGAGGACAGGAACTGTCCCTACTGCGACACCCCGATGGCAGTCATCGGGAAAAAGATTGTCCGTGAAGAGCTGCGGATCATCCCCGCGAAAGTGGAACGGATCCAGTATGTCCAGGAGGTCCTGGGCTGTCCGGAATGTAAAAAAGACGGTGCTTCTGTAATCGTTGGGGCGGAACCCCCAAGCCCGCTGCTGAAGCATAGTCTCGCATCTCCATCCACAGTTGCTTACGTGATGTACCAGAAGTATGTGAACAGTGTCCCGCTTTACCGGCAGGAGACAGACTGGAAACAGCTGGGAGTGAAGCTTCCCAGGGCAACTCTGGCGAACTGGGTCATCAAATGCGGTATAGATTATCTGGAGCCGGTGTATGAACGGCTTCACCAGCATCTGCTGGAGAGGGACATCATCCATGCGGATGAAACACCCTGCCAGGTACTGAAGGAGGAAGGGAAAACGGCACAGTCCAAGTCCTATATGTGGCTGTATGGCTCCGGAAATGACGGGCTGCCGCCGATCCGTCTGTATGATTACCAGCCCAGCCGGGGCGGATACCATGCGGAAAAATTCCTGAAAGGATTTTCCGGATACCTTACCTGTGATGGCTTTGGCGGTTATAATAAGCTGAAGGATGTCATCCGCTGCGGCTGCCTTGCCCATATGAGGCGGTATTGGTATGAAGCACTTCCCGGGAAATCGAAGAAATCCCCGGAAAAGCCTCCGGCAGAGATCGGCTTTGATTACTGCAGCCAGTTATTCGAACTGGAAAAGGAGTACTCGGATCTGGATGCCGACACCAGGAAAGCCAGACGTCTTGAGACAGAGCCTGCCATATGGGAGGCTTACTGGTCATGGCTTGAAACCGTGGACCCAACTGGCGGGAGCCGTCTGGCTAGAGCGGTGACTTATGCGAAAAACCAGAAGCCCTATATGGAGAATTACCTGTTGGATGGCCGGTGCTCCATATCGAACAATATCGCAGAAAATATCGCACGCCCGTATGCAGTAGGGCGGAAAAATTTCCTGTTCCACGATACGGTAAAAGGCGCCCGGGCCAGCTCCATCATTTACAGCTTGGTGGAAACGGCAAAACTCAATAATCTGAACATCTACGCATATCTGGAGACTGTACTGCTCTATATGCCGGACTACAAAAATGAGCCCGAAGGTATAGAAGAGCTGATGCCATGGTCTGACATGATACAGCAGAGATGCCGGATCAGATCGAAAAGTTGAAGTTGGAGTCTTTTACTTCAACTATAGTGGAATACCTTGTGAAAAGATATCCATTATTTTATTGAGCGCTTACGATAAAAGTCTGGACTTTGAGGAAATTCGTATGATACTGTCAAGAAAACGGCTGGAAGATGCTGTGTCTGCATCAAGTACAGGACAACTGCAGAAAATTCCAGAAGAACTACAGGATAAAAGTATCCTGGAATGGATTAAAGCGTATCCTATGGAAAACGAACAGATCGAAGAGATCATAAAAGGTTTGGAGGATGGGCTTACCAAAGAACAGATTCAGGAGTATTTCTTTCTGCCGGTGGAAGAGATGCGCAGGGTTAGAAGAATCCTGACGGCGGAAAGAAACTCAGATAAAAAATGAGAGCTTTCTCATCTAAATGTACCAATAGCAATATTGTTCTGATAATTTTTTGAATAATGATATGAGGATTGAATTAACTGGTTTCTTCTGGCAGATATTTAGATATAAAAATTTCAGATGCGATACGAACAATGCATGAATCAAGATATAGAAAAAATTTGATATTTTTGAAAAAAGAGTACGCATCCGTGATAACCCTAAATCACTTTTTATCATTGCCGGAAGTGACTGTCCAGGTTGAATTCAATTAAACGAAGTATTTCCTGGACAGATGCTTTCGACAGTGATATCAGGTCACCATAAGGTTAAAGAAGAAAATTAATCAATGATTATTTATGGGGACATTTAGGGTAAGAAATGGTACTTTCTAAAATCCGACTTTTTATATAGTTGCATTTTGAACATATTCTAATTTTATATTTCTTAACAGAACAACCACCGTTTTTGTTGACTTTATGTTCATATAAATATCTTGTTTGAAAAGAGTGTATGCAAGATACTTTTATAGAAGAGTCATCAGTAGGTAGTGGTATATAAGTCTCGTCATTCAGTCTTAAAACTGTATTAGAGTCTGAAAAATCAATATTATCTTTAAAATAGTATTTAGATTT
>CABSEO010000367.1 GCA_902476665.1 uncultured Emergencia sp. | reverse complement strand
ATAAATATGAAAGTTTGTTAACCAGAGAATAAAAAATCCTGCATTTTGAGTATGATCTCATTGCAGGATTCTTTTATTTTTTATACACTTTTTTGTACTTTAAGGTTATTCTGGTTAAAAATATGGTGTATATGACATTTTCATTCAGCTTTTTTGAGTGGATTCGTATACTTATTTTTATCAAAACAGACAGCTATGGTTACAAGCTGGGTTAATTCTATCGTGTTCAAATGTATCGGGAATCCCTGTATTGTTCAAAGAGAGCAACATTGACTCACACAAACGGAAGCGTTATAATTTATCTGATGAGACGGGTTGATGCCGACTCTGATGCAGCTTATGATAAGTGAATACTGTGGTGATCAATTATGAAAGTAGCTAAAGTTGTTTTTTATATTACGATGATTTTACCTTTGCCGGTGACCTTGATTGCACTGTATTTTCTGCCGGATCAGATTCCGGCTCATTATGGTTTTGATAATCAGGTCACTCGCTGGGGAAGTAAATATGAAATGCTGGTTTTTCCGATGCTGACAATTCTGCTGGGACTGATTCTGATAGGAATTATGAAACTGTCTTCAAAACTGGAACAATCAGCTGAAAAGAGAGAGAAGAATGAAAAAAGTTGTATAATTGCAGGAGTTTTCTCTTTTTTACTTTTTAATGTGATGAATCTCTATTTCCTGTATGCTGGTTTCGCAAAAGTAGAAAATCTGTCTGAAATTCCTGTCGATCTGATGCAGCTTTTATTTATTCTTCTTGGCATATTTATGATTGTCATCGGATGTATTATGCCTGGACTTCCTATGAATTTTGTAATAGGTCTCAGAACAGCGTGAAGCATGAAAAATGATGCTGTCTGGCAGAAATGTCAGCGTTTTGGAGGAATCCTGTCAATTGCATCAGGGGTTCTGATGATTGTCGCTTGTTCTTTTACAAAGGGATTTGTCTGTTTTGCATATTCAATGGTAATTCTGGCTGTGATGGTACCCGTTGATATCTGTTATACTTATCATGCTTCAAAGAACAGTTAGTGTCGGGGGGGAGGAAGTAAACTATGGAAATCCGCAGATATACACAGGAAGACTGTTCTGAAATTCTAGAGCTATTTTATGAGACAGTGCATAACGTCAACAAGAGAGATTATTCACAGATACAGCTTGATGCCTGGGCTGACGGCAGAGCCGATGCTCAGGCTTGGAACCTGGGACTGCTGAAAAATACAGCTTATGTTGCGGTTGAAAATGGCAGAATTGTAGGATTTGGAGATATTACTGCAGATGGTTTTCTTGACAGACTTTACGTTCACAAAGACTGTCAGAGACATGGAATTGCATCTGCGATTTGTGATCTTCTTGAAAGAGCAGTTTATACTCAGAAGTATGTTACTCATGCTTCTGTTACAGCAAGGCCTTTTTTTGAAAAGCGAGGCTATCAGGTGATTCGGAGTCAGGAGGTTGAGCGTAAAGGAATTTTACTAAAGAATTATGTGATGGAAAAAAGGGCTGAATCTGCAGAAAATGTTGAGACAATTGACAGTGCCTTTTGCAATGACTGTAAAAATTTGATATAATACTTTTTTAGATAAATAAACAGATAAAAATTATGACTTGCATACTGATAGCAAGATAGACTAAAGGAGCTGAATAAATGGCAAAAAACAAACTGTCACCGATGATGCAGCAATATCTGGATATTAAAGCAGAATATCAGGACTGTATTCTGTTTTTCAGATTAGGAGATTTTTATGAGATGTTTTTTGAAGACGCCAAACTGGTGTCCAGAGAACTGGAACTGACCCTTACCGGTAAAAATTGCGGGCAGGAAGAGCGGGCTCCAATGTGTGGGGTGCCTTTTCATTCGGCAGATACATATATTGC
This sequence comes from uncultured Emergencia sp., assembly GCA_902476665.1. Taxonomy (GTDB): domain Bacteria; phylum Bacillota; class Clostridia; order Peptostreptococcales; family Anaerovoracaceae; genus Senimuribacter. Next base: position 634 of record CABSEO010000367.1, on the reverse strand, counting down.
CCGTCTGGTAGAACGGGGATACAAGGTTGCCATCTGTGAACAGATGGAGGATCCTGCAACGGTCAAGGGTATCGTAAAACGAGAGGTTATTCAGATTGTGACACCGGGAACAGTGACTGCTCAGTCTATGCTGAAAGAAACGGAGAACAATTATCTGGCTTCTGTTTTTGTAGATAAAAAAGGAATGTCTATTTCCTATTGTGATATTTCCACAGGAGAACTTTATACGACAGAAAGCCAGAACGGATCTGATCATACTGAGGATGCACTTAATGAACTGGCAAAAGTTGCCGCAAAGGAAATTATTATCAACCAGTCTTCTCTGCTTTTCTGGGACGAAGAAGAAATCAAAACAGTGACTGGAGCCTTTGTCTTCGTTATGAATGATTCTTATTATACAGAAAAAGCCGCCTCAGATGCGATTATGGCTCAGTTCGGCTCATCATCTCTGACGGCGCTGGGCCTTTCCGGCCGAGACTTATGTGTTCTTTCTTTAGGAGCACTGCTGGCTTATCTTTTGGAAACTCAAAAACAGAGTCTGAAACAGCTGACTCGCTGTCAGTTTTATGAAATCGGCAAACATATGTCTCTTGATAAAGCAACTCTCAGAAATCTTGAGATCACAGAGACTTTA
>CABSEO010000366.1 GCA_902476665.1 uncultured Emergencia sp. | reverse complement strand
CAGAGACGGAAAGCAAGCCGGTTCTGGGAATCGACCTTACGCCAAAAGGGTGGATGCACACGTTTGTCTCAAAAAGCTGTAAAAATCCGGAAGCAGCAGCGTTTTTTTTGGATTATATGACCAGCAATGAAGGACTTTTATTCACGAATTTCGGAGTAGAGGGACAGGACTTTTATTATGACGATGATGGTTACGTAAGGCGTACAGAAGCCGGGGAGCAGAGATATGAACAAAAGCGAGTCACGGGACTCGGCATCTGGTGGAATTTTACCATAGACGCCTGGTACAACAGTGTGATTCCCATTCCAGCTGAAGAAAGTCAGGAAAAGAGCTGTTATGATATTCAGACGGCGCTGGGAAAAGAAAGCTATGTCTATGACATGGGGCTTCTGAGCATATCCCGGCAGTTCTGGGAAGAAAATCCAAAGGAAGCGGAAATCAAAAGCACTGTGGAAGCCTATCAGAAAAAGCAAATTCTCAGGATAATCACCGCAGAATCCGAAGAGGAATTTCAGAGGGAATACGAGAAGCTTTTACAAAGACAAGGAGAATTGGGCATCGTGCAGCTGGATGAGAAGATTAACGAGCAGGTGCAGAAGAATTTTGAAACTTACGAAAAAAGAATTGATAAGGTCAATTAAGGGACGGTTATGCGATATAGAAAAATTTTTAAACCCCTGATGGTTGAGATGATGATTATTCTGGCACTGCTTCTGTCCGCATTGCTGGGAGTTTATTTGTTTACCATACATTATTCCGTAAGAACGATACGGCAAAATACCATTGAACTGAATGAGACCATTATGAATCAGACGCGGACCAGAATTAAGGATTACTGCCAGGTGCTCTACAATGTCACCACGTCTTTTTGTCAGTCCCCATCCGTGCTAAAGTATTTTTCCAAAGATACGATGAGTCGGACTGAGGATCTGGGGGACCTGGAGGCAGCCTTTTCCAATACGCTGCTGTTGGAAGAACATATTTTGAGCGCATCTCTGTATGATGTACAAATGAGCTACATTGCCCACATGGGAAAGTCTATAGAGATTCCCTATACACAGCGCTATATGCGTACAAAGATGCAGATAGAAACGTCTTTGGTGGAAACTCAGTACGCAATAGAGGCAGAGCCATATTTTGAAATTTTTTATCCGGTGTATGATTTAAACAGTTCCAGTTACCAGAAAGCTCTCGGATTGTGTGTGCTTGTGGGTGAGCTGGATGCCTTTGAGAAGCTGCTGGAAGATTCACAGGTGACAACGGGAACCTCGGTGTTTTTGCTGGATAAAGACGGACAGGTGATGGCATCTAAAGAAGGGGATTTAAGATGGGAATCTTTTAACCAGGCACAGGAAGAGGAGTACTGGATAGAGAAAAAAGCATTTTCCGATCAAAACTGGACCTTGGTCAGCGCCATACCGGAAAGAGATTTTCAGCTTCAGAATACAGGAACGGAAAGAATGCCAGAAGTGATTTTTTCAGCCGCCGTTCTTTTGTTTTTCCTGTTCATCTTTTACTATTACCGGCGCGTGATCCAGCCGTTGGAACAGATCAATGGATTTATCCGCAGCACTGCCGCTTATCCGGAGAAAAGACTGTCCATGAAACGTACCGATGAAATCGGAACAGTGGCCGACAGCCTGGATCAGATGTTAGATGAGAACCAGGCGATGCAGACCGAAATCCAGATATCCCAGCAGAAAATGTATGAAACCGAATTAGCCAGACATCAGGCAGAGCTTTTGGCCTACCGCAGTCAGATTAACCCCCATTTTCTTTACAATACTTTTTCCTGCATCTGCGATATGGCCATCTGTTTTGATGTAGAGGATATTGCCAAGCTCACCAGGGCACTGGCCAACGTCTTTCGATTTGCCGTTTCAGAAGGCGATATGGTTACAATAGCGGAAGAAATAAAGTATATAGAAGAGTATGCGAAGATCATTTATTATCGCTTCCAGGGAAAGATTCACATAAGGGTGGCGGCAGAAGAGAAATTACAAGAAAAAAAGATTTTTAAACTGCTGCTGCAGCCGTTAGTGGAAAACGCCGTCTTTCATGGACTGGAGAAAAAAAGGGAACCGGGGAAGGTGGAAGCACGGATCACCGCTGCGGAATGCGGGAAGCTGCGGTTCGTAGTGGAGGATGATGGATGTGGCATGACAAAAGAACGGCTTGACCAGGTGATGCAGGACATCCTGAATCACAGGAGCGGAAGCGTGGGAATTTCAAACATTTTTCAGCGCCTGCATTTATACTATGGAGATGAATTTATGTTTGACATAAAGAGCATGCCAGGAGAGGGAACCTGTATCACCATTGAGATTCCAGATCTGGAGGAAAGAAGCAAGGAGGAAACGCTATGATCACCGTCTACATTGCGGACGATGAAGTTTGGGTTATTTTGGGGCTGAAGAAACAGATTCAAAAGTCAGGTTTGCCGTTTCAGGTGATTGGCGATTCTACCGATGGACTGACTGCAAGGGAAGATGTGATCAGATTAAAACCGGATGTACTTTT
>CABSEO010000365.1 GCA_902476665.1 uncultured Emergencia sp. | reverse complement strand
CAGCAGGACTTGCAGCTGCCAGAGATCTGAAAGGAGAAGATTATGAAGTCGTTGCTGTCATCGGTGACGGTTCTATGACTGGCGGAATGGCATTTGAAGCGCTGAACAATCTGGGAACCCTGAAATCTAAGGTGATAGTGGTTCTTAACGATAACGGCATGTCAATATCACGAAATATCGGAGGTCTTTCTCAGCATCTCTCCAAACTCAGGACGTCTGACAGCTATCTGAAAGCCAAAAAGGCGATTAAGAAAACTATTCGCAGAATACCAAAGATCGGGGAGGATGTTTCTGCAGGTCTGGGACATATGAAAGACCGTGTCAAGTATGCACTGCTTTCCGGAGGCGTTATTTTTGAGGAGCTTGGGTTTACGTATCTTGGTCCGGTGGACGGGCACAATATTTCTGAACTTCTTGAGGTTCTGGAAGTGGCAAGACATGTCAGCGGTCCTGTCATGATTCATGCGATCACACAGAAAGGTAAGGGATATCGGACTGCAGAGAAAAATCCAAATAAATTTCACGGCATCGGACCATTTGATCCGGAAACCGGTGCTGTAAAAGAGCAGAGCCATCTGACCTATTCTAAGGTATTCGGTGATGCCATGGCGGATTTTGGAGCAGAAAATCCTGATCTGGTGGCAATTTCCGCGGCAATGTGTGATGCTACCGGTTTGAGAAATTTTGCTGAAAAATTCCCCAATCGTTTTTTTGATGTCGGTATAGCAGAAGCCCATGCGGTCACTTTTGCTGCAGGTCTTGCCAGGGCAGGAATAAAACCTGTGGCTGCCATCTATTCATCTTTTCTGCAGAGAGGCTATGACCAGCTTATTGAAGATGTGTGTCTGCAGAATTTACCGGTGGTTTTTGCTATAGACAGGGCCGGTATTGTAGGCGCTGACGGCGAGACTCATCATGGTATTTTCGATCTTTCTTATCTGAGAACAATGCCAAATATGACAGTCCTCACACCTGCAACCGGCGGTCAGCTTGTCAGCTTGCTCAGGTACGCTCTGCAGCTTAACGCTCCTGTAGCTGTCCGCTATCCAAGAGGTGGATGTACCTTTGATGAGCAAGAGGCGAAAAAGGAATTTGACGGAAAAAATCAGAGAATGGCAGACGGCCGAGATCTGGATATCTGGGCAGTAGGTCCTATGAAAGATACTGCTATGAAAGTGAGAAATCTTCTGGCTGACAGAAATATTGACGCGGGAGTTGTGTGTGTTATGCAGGTAAAGCCTCTGGAACTCTCCTGTCTGAAACAGAATTTACCTCTGGTGACACTGGAGGACAATCTTCTTGCCGGTGGATTTGGAGAAAGTATTTCATCATGTTCAGAAGCTGCCGATATACTGCGATTCGGCTGGCCGGATCAGTTTATTGAACATGGGAGCTGCGGAGAGCTGTATAAGAAATACGGACTGGATGCAGAAACGATTACAGAAAGGATTTGTGAACACCTTGAAAGAAAGGCTTGATATATTACTGGTACAGAAGGGATTTTATCAGTCCAGAGAAAAAGCAAAGGCTGCAATCATGGCGGGAATCGTTTATGTGGACGGTCAGAGAAGCGACAAAGCCGGCAACCTGATCGATACTGAAGCAGAGCTTTTTGTCAAAGAGAATATCTGCCCTTATGTAAGCCGTGGGGGACTGAAGCTGGAGAAAGCTATGAGGGAGTTTTCCCTTGAACTTGATGGAGCAGTCTGCATGGACATTGGAGCCTCAACGGGAGGTTTTACTGACTGTATGCTGCAGAACGGTGCCGTTAAGGTTTACGCCATCGATGTGGGGTACGGACAGCTAGACTGGAAACTAAGAAATGATAAGCGTGTAACTAATATGGAAAAATGTAATGTCCGTTATCTGGATACGGCGCTTATTAAAGAACCGATTGATTTTATCAGTATTGATGTTTCTTTTATTTCGCTAAAACTCATTTTCCCTGTTGCAGCTAAAGTGCTGTCTGATAACGGAAAAATTGTTTGTCTGGTCAAACCCCAGTTCGAAGCGGGAAGGGAGCAGGTAGGAAAAAAAGGCATTGTCAGAGATAAAAACGTCCACTATGAAGTGATTGAAAAAGTCATCAGATATGCTGAAGAATGTGGGTTTTATGCCCACGGACTGACTTTTTCTCCAGTCACCGGTGCAAAAGGCAATATAGAATATCTTTTATCTCTTTCCAAATCTCAAGAAATGTGTTATAATGTATCATGTATACAAAAAGTGGTAGACGACTCTCATGCAGAGTTGAAATAAGCATGTATCATTTTTATGTTTTAAAGGAGAACGAGAGAAATGAAACTATCAAACAAAGTGGAAGCAAGTTTTCCCCGATCAGAAAGTTCAACCCGATTGCTCAGAAAGCCAAGGACGCCGGCAAAAAGGTATATCACCTGAACATTGGTCAGCCTGACGTGGAAACACCGGAATGCTTCATGGACGCTATCAGAAACTATCAGAACAAAGTCATTGCATATGCTGAATCAGGCGGTATCACTGATCTTCAGGATGCAGTATCCGACTATTTCAAGACTTACGACATGGAA
>CABSEO010000364.1 GCA_902476665.1 uncultured Emergencia sp. | reverse complement strand
GCCACGCCTGTCCTGCTGTCGGTTCAAGCAGCCGCAGGATCACTCTTCCCAATGTGGATTTTCCACAGCCAGATTCTCCTACAATTCCTAATGTTTTCCCCGGCTGTACAGAAAATGAAACATCGTCCAGCGCCTTAAAACTCTTTCTTTTTTTTCCAGCCTTCTGATCAAATACTTTCGTCAGACCTTCTACCTTCAAAATAGGAGTAACTTCTCTTTCCTCTACCATGGATTCTCCCCCTTTACCGGACACTCCGGGTCTAAAAGCCAGCACCTTGCCTTATGTGTATCATCTCCATAAAAATCCGGCATTTGTTCAAGGCAGACTTTCATCGCTCTTGGGCACCGGCTGGCAAACGCACAGCCTTTCGGCGGACATAAGAGCTGTGGCGGAAGCCCATCAATACAGAACAGCTTCTTGCCCTGTCCTGTATTCAGATCTAAAATTGTTTTAAGAAGTCCCTGTGTATACGGATGCTGAGGCTCTGCAAAGATCGTTTCCACAGGTCCCTCCTCAACAACCTGACCGCCATACATGACCAGCACTCGGGAGCATGTATTCGCAACGACTCCCAGATCATGTGTGATTAGTATAACGGCTGTTCCAAGCCGATTTGTCACGTCCTTCATCAGTTCCAGGATCTGGGCCTGAACCGTCACATCCAAAGCCGTCGTCGGTTCATCCGCCAGCAGGAGCTCCGGCTCACAGGATAAAGCAAGGGCTGTCGTAACACGCTGCCGCATACCTCCGGACAACTCATGTGGATACGCAGAGACCCATTTTTCCGGCTCCTGCATTCCCACAAGCCCCAGCATTTCTATACATCGTGCCAGTGCCTCTTCCTTTCCTATTCCCGTATGATAACGCAATACCTCGGACATCTGATCCCCAACCGTAAACACAGGATCAAGCGAAGTCATGGAATCCTGAAATATCATGGCAATATGTTTTCCCCGCATCCCGGCTCTATCTTTCTTTGACAGAGAGAGCAGATTCTCCCCTTTGAACCGCACTTCTCCATCCGTCACACGGCCCTGTTTTGACAGCAATCCCATAATTGACAGCGCAGTTACGCTTTTGCCGCAGCCAGATTCTCCAATAACACCTATGACCTCTCCCTGATCCACATAAAAGGATACGCCACGAACAGCCTGAACCTCTCCCATATGAGTAAAAAAAGAGGTATGCAATTCCTGTACTTCTAACAAATGTTGCTCCATTTTTTTCTCCTATCTTTCGCCATATGGGTCCACCGCAGACCGCAGTCCGTTTCCAATAAAATTCAGAGATAAAATTGTGATACAGATTGCAATCGACGGAATCAGAAGCTGGTATGGAAAGGAACGAAATCCCGCAAGTCCTTCATTAACCAGCGTGCCCCAGGATGCACTGGGAGCGCTTACGCCCAGGCCGATAAAGCTCAAAAAAGATTCTGTAAATATAGCGCTGGGAACCATCATCGTCATGCAGACAATAATAGATGCAGAACTGTTTGGAATCAGATGATGGATCAAAATTCGCAGACCGCCTGCATTTGCAGCTTTCGCTGCCAAAACAAATTCTCTTTCCTTCAAGCTCAAAATCTGCCCGCGAACGATCCGCGCCATTGTTGCCCAGTTTGCGATCCCCATGGCAAGAATGATCGTCTTTACGCCAGGCCCCACTACAACCATCAGCATAATAACGATCAGTGTCATGGGAATTGTACTGATCGTATCTACCACCCTCATCATAAAATTATCAATACGTCCACCGCAATATCCAGCTATACCGCCATAAAAAATACCGATAAAGCTGTTGATCAGAGTAGCAAACATCGCAATCGTCAGCGATATCCGGGCTCCATCCAGAGTCCGGACCAGAATATCTCTGCCCAGGCCATCTGTTCCCAGAAGATACGTCTTATTCCACACCCGTTTGCAAGGCTGGATCTCCTCACCGTCCAGAAGCACCTCAAATATTTTCTGATGTTCTGTTTCCTCCTGCCTTGCCTTAGCCAGAAAACTATAATCGATCGTAATCGTATGCGTTCCAGATTCAAAGGTCCGGGTCCGTGCAGTCATATCATTTTCCACCGGTTTCAGCCTTTCTAAAATCTCCCCGTCCTCTGTCACCTGTAAGAAATAATAGTCTGGATGCATATAAAGATATGTGTCTTCATCAATCTGGTAAATATCTAAAAGAGGGGGGATATTCGTAAAATCAAGCTCCATCTTTTCATAGCTGTGAGAAGACAGGAAAGGCCCCAGAATAGCTGCCACAGTCATCAGTAAAATGCAGATCACACCTAAAACTGAAAGCCTGTTTCCTCTGAATTTCCGGAACACCTCTTTCCAATAGGAAGGGTATGCCGGCGACAGGCTGACTGGTTTGTCCTTCTCCACAGATTCCCAACGGGGATCCGATATATTATCGTTATGCATAATGTGCCTCCTGAGGACTATTTCAATCTAATGCGCGGATCGATCAATACATATACCAGATCCACAATAAACAGCATGACAACCACGATAACGGCGTAAAACAATGTAACGCCCATTAAAATCGTGTAATCC
>CABSEO010000363.1 GCA_902476665.1 uncultured Emergencia sp. | reverse complement strand
ACCCAGTGCGCTTTTTTTCAGCCTGTCTTTCAGTTCATCCCAGATAGCTGCATTACGAAGAGAGTTTTCCACAATTTCATCCAGCTCAGCTTTACTTCTGATCCCATGGGTACGCGGACCATAAGCAATATTGTCATAAACGCTCATAGGAAACGGATTTGGTTTCTGAAACACCATGCCTACTCGCTTTCTCAGCAGGTTCACATCCATATCTCCATAAACATCCTCACCGTCCAGCAGCACCTGTCCTTCAATTCTGCATCCCTCCACCAGATCATTCATCCGGTTTAAGGTCTTCAGCAATGTTGACTTACCGCAGCCTGATGGACCGATAAAGGCGGTAACTTCATTGGCAGGCAGATTCAGGTTGATATTTTTCAGACCGTGAAAATCTCCGTAGTATAAATTCAGATCTTTAATCGTGTATTTATCCATTCTAATTTCCTCTATTTATTTCTTTGCTACTTTCTTTGCAATCAAACTTGAAACAGCATTGATGATAATTACTACAACCAGCAGCACGACAGCCGTCGCATAGGCCTGATTTGTATAGAGCCCTTCAGAGAGGAGTGCGTACATGTGCACAGAAAGGGTTCTGCCTGAGGAGAAGAGACTTTCTGCAACGCCTGTCATTGTTCCTGCCGTATATATTAAAGCTGCCGTTTCCCCGACGATTCTGCCAATTCCCAGAATAACACCCGAAAGGATTCCTGGAACGGCTGAAGGCAAAACGATACGGAAAACGGTTCTCAGCTTTCCTGCGCCGAGACCAAAGCTTCCTTCCCGATAAGAATCAGGTACAGATTTCAAAGCCTCTTCTGTCGTTCTCATAATCAGTGGCAGAATCATGATCGCAAGAGTAAGTGTACCTGCCATAAGAGAGTAGCTCCACTTTAAAGCCACTACGAACATCAGATATCCGAACAGACCGTATACAATAGACGGAATACCTGAAAGTGTTTCTGTGGTCACTCGTATTACCTTTACCAGCTTATTTCCCCGCTTTGCATACTCAACCAGATAAATGGCCGAGCCAATGCCGAAAGGCACTGCTATCAGAAGAGAAACTGCTGTGATTGTCAGTGTATTGATGATAGCCGGCATCATAGACTGATTTTCCGTAGTAAACTCCCAAGCGAACATATCTGCCGTCAGATTTGGAACACCTTTTATCAGAATATATCCTACAACCGCCACCAATACAGCTACTGTAATCAGGGCAGAAAGGTTCACGATGATTCTGAGAAAGAGGGATAGCGGCTGCCCTTTATAGCTGCCGGATCTACGTACAGATGCTCCTGTCCGGCCTGTTCCCTCTGCACGTTTCTTAAATGTCATTCTTTTGCCCTCCTGTTATTGATCAGACTGAACAGCAGATTGATGAGCAGGATAAACACAAAGAGCACTACAGCTGTTGCAATGAGAGCCTCTCTGTGAAGTCCCGAAGCATATCCCATCTCTGTTACAATGTTGGTAGTCAGAGTTCTTGCCATACTGAGAATGTTTTCCGGCATTACCGGGCTGTTACCCACGATGACCGATACCGCCAGTGTCTCGCCTACAGCTCTGCCTACGCCCAGAATCACAGCCGCCATAATACCAGACTTAGCCGCCGGTACAACGGCAAAAAACACACTGCGTTCATGAGTTGCCCCTAAAGCGAGAGAGCCTTCGTAATAACTTTCCGGAACAGCTCTGATCGCTGCTTCCGAAACACTGATAATGGTCGGCAGGATCATAATTCCCAGCATAATAGATGCTGTAAGTATTCCCTTACCGCTGCTTCCCGGAAACAGATCCTGCATCAGCGGTACAATGACCACCAGACCAAAGAATCCATATACGATAGATGGAATGCCTGCCAGCAGATCTACTGCCGGTTTCATAATCCTGTGCAGTCTGTCGGAACAGAATCTTGCCATATAAATCGCACATAGCAGGCCGATTGGCACTCCAATGATAACAGCCCCCGCTGTCACATAGATACTGCCCACAATCATCGGCAGAATTCCGTAAATATCCTGTCCCGGTTTCCAGGTGGTTCCGGTCAGAAATTCCAGAAAACCAATTTTGCTCATGGCAGGAATTCCGTTGCCGAACATGAACACACAGATTAGTATTACTGCTATAATCGACGCACATGCAGCCAGTAAGAACACCAGCTGCATTGCTTTTTCTCTAAAATCTTTACTCATTTCAGTTTACTGTATCATTTACTAAAACTATTTTACATCTGCCCAGTCAGTAATTGTTCCGGTGTAGATTCCCAGTACACTTTCACTTGTGATTTCTGTAAGAGGGCTGTTGTTATTTACGATAACTGCGATACCGTCAAGAGCGATTGCCTGAGCAGTCAGACCCTGTGCCAGCTCGTCTTCGGTTACTTCTCTGGAAGCCATACCGATATCGCTTACACCTTCAATTGCGTCAGTGATACCTGTTGTGGAATCAGACTGCTGTACGTTAATCTTTACATCTGCGTTCAGCTTCATATATTCTTCTGCCAGCTTCTGCATTACCGGTGTTACAGAGGAAGAACCACTGATTGTTATCTCTCCTTTTGCTCCGT
>CABSEO010000362.1 GCA_902476665.1 uncultured Emergencia sp. | reverse complement strand
CGCAAAGCTTCCACTTCCGGGGTGATAACGCCCAGATCTTCTGCAATAATTGGAAGGTTTCCCTCAAAAGCATCACGGACTGCGGAAAATAATGCATGGCCCGGAGCTTTTACCCATTCGCCATTCACAGCGGTCGGTTCGCCGTAAGGAATGGACCAGAAAGCTTCAAATCCGCGGAAGTGATCTACACGCAGAATATCCAGGTTGTGAAGCTGTGCACGGATACGGGATATCCACCAGGAAAAATGTTCCGCCTCATGAGCTTCCCAGTTGTACAATGGATTCCCCCATAACTGTCCGGTGGCTGAAAAATAATCCGGCGGTACTCCGGCTACGCGAGTCGGATACCCTTTGGAGTCCAGCTGGAACAGATGCTGGTTCGCCCACACATCGGCGCTGTCCATAGATACAAAAATCGGGATATCACCGATGATGCGGATACCGTGGTCATTTGCATATTTTTTGATTCGTTTCCACTCGTCAAAGAATAAGAATTGAATGAAACGATAGTATTCTATATCTTCGTGCATGGATTTAAAAAGGCCGGCTTTAAATTCCAAAGTCGGACACCGATATTCATCCGGCCAGTGAAGCCAGTCAGCACCATGGTGTAATTTCTTACATGCCATAAACAAAGCATAGTCATCTAGCCAGTAGCGGTTGCTTTCACAAAATTCCTGGAAAGACTGGTCCATGCCTGGGATTTCATGGCGTTTCTGTGGAAAACGGCTGTAGGCAAGGGCCAGAACTTTCTCCTTCCACGGAATGACCTGTCCATAATCTACGTGACTTGGGTCTGCAATCGGGCAATCGGTAAGTTCCCAGCCACCGATCAGTCCAAGACGGATCAAATGTCTTGGATCAATGAGAAGAGGCTGACCTGCAAAAGCAGAAAAACTCTGGTACGGAGAGTCGCCGAAACCTGTGTGGGTCAGTGGCAGTACCTGCCAGAGATGCTGACCTGCCCGTGCCAGAAAATCGATAAAGGCATATGCTTCATCTCCAAGATCCCCAATCCCGTAAGGGGAAGGCAGAGAAGTCGGGTGAAGCAAAATGCCGGATAAGCGTTCGTTATTTATCATATTTTTGTAATCTCCTTTTAAAACCATGTTGAAGTAGTAAACTTAATGCCTGCTTATACAAAGTCAAGCCGAGGCATTCTTGGACATGGCATTTTATTAAGTATACAACAATTTTGGAATTTTTCCTAGACTTGGTGTGTATGATGTTATAAAAGGTTTTTCATGAAGAAAGAGAGCATCATGAATCGAAAACATTTTTACATAATTGCAGGGATTTTTATTCTGGCACTGGCTGGGTGCAGTATTAAAAAGGAAGATACAAAAAAGATACAGGATATTGAATTTACAGTAGTAGCACCAGAAGACGTACCAGAGGAACTGAAAGAAGATATCGAAAAGGCGCGGGATACCCCATTTCGTCTGACTTATGCAGATCAGGGGTATCTTTACATGGCGCGAGGGTATGGAGAAAAAGAAAAAACGGGGTACAGTGTAGAGGTCAACGCATGCTACGAAACATCAGATGCTGTCAGGATCCAGACAACACTTCTCGGTCCGGCAAAGGGCGAGAAGACAAAAGAAAAGAAGACATATCCGTATGTGGTGATGAAAACAGAATATAGAGAGAAAGATGTGATATTTGAGTAAAAGTAATGTGCCAGCCATAGTTGGGGTTTTTGATGCAACATTATAATAAAACAAACAATAAGGGGGACATGTGTGTGAATTGTGAAAAAAAGATGCTGAATATTTACCGACAGGGGAAAACTTTTACGGACCAGTTCTATGTAGATGAGGATTATAATGTGCCAGACACGAAAGCTGATATCCGGGAGATTATAGAGAGCGATGCGGTTATGGAGGAAATCGACCTGAAGCTTGTGGAGAATTATATCCGGATCACCGGGCGGCTTGCTTTTCAAGTTTTATATGTTGCAGATAACAGTGACAATACCTTATCTTCTCTGGAAGGGAAAATTCCCTTTGAGGAAATGTATTATGTAGACGAGACTTTGGAAGAAACGTTATTTTTGAAAGCAGCGCAGACAGAGCTGACTGTCAATCTGATCCATTCCCGGAAAATCAATGTGAAAGCGATGGCGGAAGTAACCATGAGTTCGGACAGTCAGGTAAGTGAAGAAGTGACGACCGGGATTGAGAGTGGGGAGCAGATTTATACAAAATACCAGGAGAAGCAGATCCTGACTCTTCACAATGTGAAAAAAGATACATACCGCATCAAAGAGCAGCTGACAATCTCCGGAACAAAAGAAAGTATCGGAAACATTTTGTGGAAAGAAGTACTCAGCCGCCGTCTGGATACAAGGCTGGAGGCAGATACATTAAAACTTCAGGGAGAACTTCTTGTGTTTTGTCTTTATGAATCAGTGGATGGAAAGACAGACTGGATCTGTGAAAATGTTCCGTATGAGGGACAGGTAGAGTGCTTTGGTGCAGAGGAAGGTATGTACCATCAGATTTATCCGATTCTTACAGATGCACTTTTAGAGCCAGCTATGGACGAGGACGGAGAAATGCGTCTTCTTGGCA
>CABSEO010000361.1 GCA_902476665.1 uncultured Emergencia sp. | reverse complement strand
ACCGCACTGGTAACAGGCACAATTCCCACAGGAAGAATAGCGTCCCCAAGAATCGCATTAACCAGCGTGCTTTTTCCTCGTTTAAACTGTCCGATAACGGAAACAGTCATTTCTTGTGCTTCAAGCTTTTCGAGCAGAGCCCTTGCTTCCTTGGCCTGTCCGCTGCAGGCAGGATCTGCTTCCAAAAGCTCACAGACAGTCTTTGTTTTATCTAAAATTGCGTTCTCCATACAAATTTCTCCTCTTTTTTGCTGACGATTCCAGTATAGCACAGCTGTTACTGCCGTGCAACAGAAAGTCAGCATAGGAAAAGCCTGCCAATCATACATATAAGCATCAAGGAGAAGATTGTATATGGTCTTTGGAACAGTAAAGCGAAATATTATGGTCCTGTCGATTTCAAATCTGATTATCGGCCTGATTGAGTTTATCTTTAATATGTATCTGTCTCGCATTCTGGGAGCTGAAGGTCTGGGTCTGCTCAGTCTTGTCGCACCCGTCAATGCCCTGTTTCTGTCTTTTATGACAGAAGGCATCGTGGTCACCATGTCCAAGATATCTGCAAGACATCAGCATTTCAGAGAATATGCGGCCATGGATAACACAGTAAAGACTGCCACCGTCGCCAGCTTTCTCTGGGCTCTGCTGCTCACCGGTCTGGTGCGCCTTACAGCAGCACCCATTGCCTCAGGCTTTCTTGGAGATCCCACTCTTACTGCCCCTATTCTGGCTATCTGTCCGCTGATGATTCTCATGTCGGTTTCCAACATTGTCAAAGGTCATTTTCTTGGGCTTGCAAAAATTAAAGTACCGTCGGCCATCAATATCAGCGAAAAGCTTCTTCGATTCCCGATTCTTTACTTTCTCATCCGCTTTCTGCTGAACCGAACAGATTTTCCGCCTGTAACACTGGTCTATCTGTGTTACGCTATTGGGGAAATGCAAAGTGTTATGCTACTTCTGCTTTATTACAAAAAAACAAAACCGGTAGCGGAGCCACAACGTTTGACTATTCAAGGAGTACGTGATATTCTGGTTCCGCTGGCCAAGGGTGCCGCTCCTATCTGCCTGACTGAATGTCTACTGGAAACGGTTAATGCTTTTTCTTCTGTCATCGTAAAACTCCGGCTGTGCACCATTGGATACAGTCCATCAGAAGCCTTAAGCCTTTTGGGAAAATATAAAGGAATGGTCTTTCCATTAATGAACTATCCTATGATTCTGGTAGGTGCATCCTGTTCCATTGTCGTCCCCAGAATTTCCACACTTGCAGCTTCAGGAAAAGGTCGTTTCGCAAATCGGCTGATCCTTCGTTCCATGATTCTCGCCTTTGTGATTGGCATGGCTACTGCTGCTTGTTTCTGGTTTTTGGCTGACAGTATGGGATATCTATTTTATAAACATGATGATCTGGGATTTATGATTCGTATGGCAGGGCTCTGTGCTCCTTTGTTATATATGACCGCTACCTCAACCAGTCTGCTCATTGGGATCGGCTGCGAAAACCAGTCCTTCAGAAATTCGCTCCTGCAGCAACTGCTGCTGCTCATTTTTCTGATTCTTTTCACAGGAATCCCGGCTTTGAATATTTACGGTTATCTGGTTTCCATCGCTGTTTCCAATGGAATCCTGCTTTTCCTCAACCTTCGTTCGCTGAAACTACACCGCAGCGCCTACAGTTCTTCGTAAAACGGTCACATAAAAAGGTTATACTGATATTGTCAAAGGCGATGCAGGGCTTGCAGAACTTTTGAACGTTCTTTCTTAATTAATACTAAATATCGCAGTCAAAGAGGCCATCGCACAATGCAATGGCCTCTTTGATTCATACAATATGTCTTTATTTTAAACCTGCCGTATCATACTTTGCAATCGTCTCTTCGATCCGCCTTTTCACAGTTTCTGCAACCTCACCGGTCTTCATTCCCTGATATTCTTCATAAAGCATCGGTTTCAGAATATGCACCTGTACAGTAATATGACCCGGTTCATTTTTATCAAAGGGTTTATAGGAGTCGATCAGAGCCACAGGCACGATAGGGCACTTTGCCTTCATAGCAGGCTTAAAGCTTCCCCCCTTAAACTCTCTCAGCTGGTTACCGTTCCGGCTTCTGGTTCCCTCAGGGAAAATCACCCAGTTTTCACCTTGCTGTACTCTCCTGCATACTTCCTGCATCACCTTCAGAGACTGCTTGACATCGTCCCGGTCCATTGCCAGAGAATCCATGCACTGAAAAATCTGTTTTACTGCTGGTATCTTCATGAGTTCCTTTTTCATTACCGCAGAAATAGGACGAGGGCACGCTTCAATCATGGCAAATCCGTCAAAAATTCCCTGATGATTAGGATAAAAAATAAACCCGTCCTCTTTCGGGATATTTTCTCTTCCGTAAACAGCAATATCCAGATTGCCCGTAATTTTTGATCTTTCTAAAATCCGCCGGAGAGGCTTCATCCTCTGCTCTTTCGAATATCTGTCAGGATGAGCCGCATACCAGTATATCTTTGCAAAAGTTCCCGGCGCCAGATGCAAATTTTTCAAAACAATTTTCGTCAGTCGATTCATAATATTCTCCTGTTCACCTTATCGCCCATAG
>CABSEO010000360.1 GCA_902476665.1 uncultured Emergencia sp. | reverse complement strand
AGGAAATCCAGGAAAATACAGAGGAAATATGCCGGGAAGCATATAAATACAGGAAAACCGATCCCGAAAAAAGCCGTAAGATTCTTGAGGAAGGCCTGCATAAATATCCTGACAATGATATTCTGCTGAATAATCTTCTTTATGTTATGAATTATTCCGACAATCCGGATGAAACCATTTCCGTAGCCGGAAAACTGACTGAACAGACCGATGACCCTGCTGTAAAATATGATGCCCTCCGTTTCCTTGCCTATGCTTTTCATGCAAAAGGAGACCGCAACAGCGCTTTAGCGGCCATTGATCAGCTGCCCGAAATCTATTTTACTAAGCTGACAGAAATGGCATCTCTACAGACAGGTAAATCCAAACTGGAAGCAGCAGAAAAACAAAAATGGATTTCTTTTGAAAATCTGCTGCAAATGATGATAAAAATCGCTGAATATTACGAGGAAACGGGTAATATTACAGCTGCATTATCCGAAATAAACCGGGCTCTTTTGCTTCTATCCGCAATGAAAGAAGAAGAAAAAATTGAAAAATTTAAGATTTGAGACTGTCTATATAACTGTGTATTGTAGTAAATTGGTATGTACCCGGTTTCCTTTTCGACACTCCCCAGTTTGGTTTTACCTATGTTTGCATGACAGTTTTTTTCAAAATACGACGTTTGTTTATATGAATAGTATTGCCGCTTTCCGGCAATACTATTCTAGTTTTCCCTTTATTTTTTCTTCATTTATTATGGCATCATTGGAACCAAATACGATATTTTGCTGATAGATCTTTTCGATCTCCCTTTCATTGTAAAATCCAAATAACATTTCAAGGATCACCTCGAACTGTTCCTCCGTCAACGGCTCTCTATCATACTCCATAACTCGATATGCTACACATGCATATGCTGTTGCTGCATCATGTGTCATAATCCCACGCTCCTTTCACACCATCCTTTTATTGATAGTTATTACCGTAGCTGCAGGCTTTATTCAATAACGATCCTGAACAAAGCCTGCAGCTGCGGTACTATACGTTAACAAAAGAATATTGGATGGGACGGCTCCCTGCACAAGCCTCTCGGGAAGATCGCGCGTTCTCTCAGGCGATGGTTGCCCTGTCGCCGAATTCGATGATAAACTGTCCGTAAGTCTCGCCCCAATCCCGATAGGGCATGGACCACTTTTCTGTTATATCCCGCGTTGTCAGATACAACGTTTTCCTTAGTGCATCGTCATTAGGAAAAACGGCTTTATTTTTTGTCACTTTCCGCAGCTGCCGGTTAAATCCCTCCAGGGTATTCGTTGTATAGATGAGGCGGCGTATCTGTGGCCCATAGCTGAAATAGGTGGAGAGGTTTTCCCATTTCATCTGCCAGTTCTCAACGACCGCACGATACTTCTTCCAGCTGTCCTTCATCGCCTCCAGGTTCATGAATGCGATCTCCTCACTTTCGGCCCCGTATACCCGTTTCAGATCCTTCATAAATGCCTTGGAATCCTTATAGGCTATATATTTCATGGTGTTCCGTATTTGATGGATAATGCATAGCTGGATCCTTGTTTCAGGAAATACGGTTTTGATCGCATCAGGAAATCCCTGCAAGCCATCGATACAGGCGATCAGGATATCTTTCACTCCACGGTTTTTCAGTTCATTACATACCTTCAGCCAGAATTTGGCACCTTCATTTTCACCGATCCAGATCCCCAGGATGTCTTTTCGGCCTTCCGCGTTAATCCCCAGAGCGACATAGGATGCCTTCGTGACGATCCGCCCTTCTTCACGGACTTTATAGTGCACAGCATCCAGAAATACAACCGGATAAAAACCATCCAGGGTCCGGCTGTACCACTCCCTTGCTTCCTCCATGATTTTATCCGTTATATTAGACACGGAGGCCGGGGATAATTCAATCCCGTAAAGTGCCTGGACATGGGAAACGATGTCACGAACAGTCATCCCCTTCGCATACATAGAGATAATCTGTGCTTCCAGTCCCTCCTCGATCACAGCCCTCTTTTTAATAACTTCCGGTTCGAATTCCCCTTCCCTGACTCTTGGGACATCAATGTCAATGCTGCCGTAAGAAGTCTTTACTTTTTTAGGTGATGTTCCATTCCGCTGCGGGGTATTCCCCTTACTTTTTTCATCTGTGATATAATCTGTGATCTCGCTTTGAAGGATCTGTTCGATCGCATCCTTTACCATTCGCTGGACAAGTCCGTTTGGCCCTGTGATATCCTCCATGGTACTGCACTTGGAAAGTTCCTCCTGATAATTAAATCCTGATGTCATATCCCTTAACCTCACTAAATTTATTTACCAATTTATTCCACTTACATGCAGTATTGTCAGTAGTAATGATACCTATTCAAAAAAGAGGTGTGTCGAATAATCTGCACGTGATACACAGTTTATTTGACACACCCTAAGATTTACACAGATTATCTGTTCAAACAGAATCAAAAGCTATGCGAAATATTACCTTCATCACAATTGCAGTAATCAGATCCATTCCATCGTGTAATATATAAAGAAAAATCCGCTCTGCCATAAAACAGAACGGATTGTTCCATTTTCCATGAAAATTTTCATAATGGT
>CABSEO010000359.1 GCA_902476665.1 uncultured Emergencia sp. | reverse complement strand
ATAAAGAATTTTACATGCCCAAAGACCAGCCGTCCATAGTAAATGTCCCTTCTATGAATTACATCGCGGTTCAGGGCAAAGGCGATCATAATCAGGATGACAGCGAGTATAAACAGTCTGTAGGGCTGCTTTATGCAACAGCTTTCACGATTAAAATGAGCAAAAAAGGGGAACATCGGATTGCTGGATACTTTGACTATGTAATGCCTCCTCTGGAAGGATTCTGGTGGCAGGAACATATCAGAGGCGTTGATTACAGCCGAAAAGAAGACTTCAACTTTATATCATTGATCAGACTCCCCGATTTTGTGACACAGACTGATCTTGAATGGGCTGTGGCAGAGGCTGAGAAGAAAAAGGAGAAAGATTTTTCCAAGGTGGAATTTATGACCTATGAGGAGGGATTATGTGTTCAGTGCATGCATATCGGTTCTTATGATAATGAGCCGGCTACTGTTGAGAAAATGCATGCCTTTATGATAGCGCAAGGTTACGAGCTGGATATTAATGATAAGAGATTTCATCATGAGATTTATTTGAGTGATCCCAGACGAGTAGTACCTGAAAAGCTGAAGACGGTGCTCAGACACCCTGTAAAGAGAATCTTAGGAGAGTGAATCGCAGATGGATTATATCATACGGGAAATGAAAGAATCTGAGTATCATCTGCTGAACGATTTTTTGTATGAGGCAGTTTTTATTCCGGAAGGGGCTGCACTTCCGGAAAAGAGTATTGTTTGTTTACCTGAATTACAGATATATATTGCTGACTTCGGCAGAAAAAAAGGTGATCTCTGTCTGGCAGCAGAGGTAAGACATAGAATTGCCGGTGCAGTATGGGCTCGAATGATGGATGATTACGGACATGTAGATGATGAAACACCATCACTTGCGATTTCACTCTATAAAGAATACCGAAACTGCGGTATAGGGTCCGCTTTACTGGAACAGATGCTTGCAGTTCTGAAGATGAAGGGGTATGAGAAGGTTTCATTATCTGTTCAAAAAGCCAATTATGCTGTAACCATGTATCAGAAAGCCGGTTTTGAAATAGTTGACGAAAATGCGGAAGAATACATTATGATATGCAGGTTTTGCTGATACAGCTCTTGTTTTTGATATTCTAAAAACAATGATATTTTTATTCGAAAACTGCCGCAGAAAAACCTTAAGAAATGGAGACCATGAAAATGAAATTGAAAAATCCATTATTGACAGTAACCAATATAGAAAAATCCGTTGAGTTTTATCAAAATGTGCTAGGACTTCGTGTAATTATGGATTTTGGTGCAAATAAAACTTTAACTGGCGGACTGGTTTTACAGACTGTGGAAACATACAGACAGTTTATAGACACGAATGATATTTCTTTTGGCGGCAATAACTTTGAGCTGTATTTTGAAGAAGATGATTTTGATAATTTTATCGGTGAACTGAAAAAATGTAACGTGGAGTATGTACATCCTGTCAGAGAACATTCCTGGGGACAACGTGTTGTTCGATTTTATGATCCTGACAGACATATTATTGAGGTTGGAGAAAATATGAAAATGGTTTGCAGGCGTTTTCTGGATAGTGGAATGACACCGGAACAGGTTGCATGCCGTATGGACGTACCAATGAAGTTTGTAAATGCATGCATGCGGTAAACTATGCATAATTTTTGTTTTTGCAGATGAAATAATGACAGGAGGGAATAATTTTGGGATTTTTTAAAAAACAGACGCCATTTCAAAAAGAATGGCTTAAGATGAGACAGCAGGAGCAGAAATTATATCAGAAAAGAAAAATGGAAAAGGATAGTCTGCTGAACAAAAAACTTGAGGAAAAGATACCTCCAAAGCTGCAGGAAACTCTGGATACAGCCTTTGCAAAGGCATTTTTTCTTATTTTTGAAAAAGGAACAGGCATGATTGAAAAAACCTGCCGAAAAGAAAGGCTGGAGCAGGATTATCAGATCAGGCAGTATGCTGCCGATCTGAGACAGACTTCTGGAACACTGCGATCTTTTTCCAAAAAAGCCAGAAATACCGGAGCGAAAAACTTGCTTCTGTCAGGCACATCAGGAATCGGAATGGGAATACTGGGCATCGGTATTCCCGACATTCCTGTATTTACAGCCATGATCCTGAAAAATATCTATGAAATTGCGATGAACTATGGCTTCGGATATAGAGAAGAAAAGGAAAGATATTTTATTCTGCTGATGATTCAGGGAGCGATATCCTGCGGTGAAACCTTTGACAGCATCAATAGTGCGTTGGATCAGTTTATAGATACACGTAAATTACCAGAAAACTATCGGGAAAAAGAGCAGATAGACAAGACTGCAGGCGTCTTGTCTAAGGAACTGCTTTATATGAAATTTCTGCAGGGGATTCCCGTTGTAGGTGCCGTGGGAGGTGCATACGATGCAGTCTATATGAAAAAGATTTCAGAATATGCGGCGCTTAAGTACTGGCACAGATATCTGACAGATCACAGCTGAGGATGACTTCTTTTAGTTTTACAGATATCAGAACAGATTTAAAGTATAAAGAATTGTCTGATAAATTGAGGCTGCAATATCAGAATGACGTCTAAAACAAGTCATTATACTTGTTTC
>CABSEO010000358.1 GCA_902476665.1 uncultured Emergencia sp. | reverse complement strand
AAGCAGGTAAAAGTGTAGTTAGTTTCTATTATATAATTTCTAAAATATAGAGGGGCCTTATTTTAGAAATCTAATTGAAACTGAAATATTTAATGATATAATTTTAGAATAACCAATATTTTGATTAAGAAAACTAATTGCAAGCAAAAAAACCGTGTTGCATTATTGGAAAAAAGAGGTCTTATATGCTGAAAGGAAAAGACCTCATACAAAACAGGAGTTATTCTAAATGGAAATAGAGAGAGAAATGGGAGCGGCTACCAGGAAAAACAGGAATTTATTACCGGGATTTACTATGAGTATGAACGTCTGATGTTTGCCACGGCAAGGCGGTATATCGACGACCGGACAGAGCAGGAGGACGTGGTACAGGAAAGCCTGAAAAAGCTGATTGAAAAGCAGGAGAGACTAGCTGGGCTTGCCCAGGCTGCTCAGGCCGGGTATGTTGCAACTACGGTAAGAAACACAGCGATCTCGATCCTCCGGGAGAAAACAAAGGGGAAAGATAAAATCCTGAGCCTGGATGCCTTGGGGGAAGATGCCCTGCGCCGGTATATGATCCCCATCAGAGAGGAGGAGATGATCAGGCAGGAGATGGCTCGGCAACTGAGAGAGGGACTGGAGCACATGGAGCCTCAGGAGCGTGCCCTTTTGGAGGGGAAATACATCCTGGCTCAGAGTGACAAGGAATTGGCGGCGGACTTTAAATGCAAGCCTGACAGCATTCGGATGAAATTGACCCGAGCGAGAAGAAAATTGTTGGACATCATGAAGAGGAGCGAAGAGGATGACTAACCACGAGCGGCTGACGGAGCAGTATGAAGATGCTCTGTTTGCCCTGTTGATGGATTCAGTGGCCGAGGAGGAGGGCAAGCAGGCCCTGGAGCTGAATGAGCGGTTGAAGGCAGATCCGGCAGCAGAGGTGCCGGAGTCCGCACGGCGGCGCTGTGAGGCAACCATTCGCCGGGAATTTAATCGAAAAAGGGCGAAAAAACTTGGAAAGGTGACATGGAAGATCGTGCGTCGGGTCTCTGTTGCCGTTATGCTGATGGTGGTGCTGCTGACGACCGCAATGGCGGCATCGGAACAGTTTCGGCTGGGTGTGCTTAACGCCGTGATCAATACTTATGACCGGTACACCGAACTCACGTTCAAAGGGGAAGACGAAGTCGCTCCACGAGATCCGACCCCCGAAGAGGCGGAACAGAACGAAGATTGGACCTATTACTATGGAGTAGGCTTTGAGTGGATTCCGGAAGGCTATGAAGTTGGCGATGATGGTTGGTCCAGAACAAATGGAACACGTGGACTTTCACTGTATGATGGAGCAAGACATGCCATTGATGTGGATGTAATCAGATATTCTGGGGGGTTTTCCCGACAAATCGATTCCGAGGATTCATCCGTGATTAGTTTGGAAATTCAGGGATTTCCAGCGACATTATATATAAAAAATCCCGATCTTTTTTACAGCCAAATCTTGTTTTGGATCGATGAGGAAAATCAATTCATTATCCAGATCACAGCAACTGGTCCAGCGGATGGTGCCCCTACAACAGAGGAGATAATTGCCTTGGCTGAGGGGGTGCATTGGGAAACATAAATTTAAAGTTATACTCTATTTCAAACCTTATTACTGTAAACATAGCTCAAAAAATAAAGGGAGTGTCAAATAATGAAAAAACAAAAAAATACAAAAAGATTCTGCACTGTATTGTTGGTGCTATGTGTGCTTCTGTCAATGACTACTGTGATATCGGCTAGATACACGGCCATAAGGTCATTAACAGCGGACTTGACAATCAGCAGCGGCGGTTACGCTTCTTGCCTAGGGGATTGTACGGTGCGGTCAGAATATGACGCAGAGGTGATATTGGAACTCCAGCAGAAGAAGGGGTCTTCCTGGACGACCATCATGGATTGGAGCGACAGCGGAAGAAGAGTTTCTTTTGATAAAGGGCAGTTCGTTTCCCGCGGCTATGACTACCGGCTAAAAATTTCCGCAGATATCTATGATTCCGATGGAGATCTTGTTGAAGACGCTACCTCGTATTCCACGATTGAAAGCTTCTAAACACAAAAGAGATGGGCCTGGATGCACATACTGGCATCCAGGCCCGCTTTGCTGCTGCGAATCGTACGCCGGTCCCTACTCTGGGGCAAAGGCAGTCTTTGAGAGCGCTGCAGCACGATATGCGGTCAAAAAAACAGAAAAATATCGTGGATATGTTGCACTTGGGAAAACTGACCGTCTATAATAATAGAAAGGCTCGATCATTTTTCGTTAAAGGGGTGGGCGGTTGTGAAAAGAATGAAGCAGAAGGGCGGAATATCGGCTGGGACATGGAGGGAATACCTGATACTGGCTGCTGTCATGTTGCCGCTGACATTTTGTGTATCATGCGGCCAGACGGAGTTGCCCCCTGTGAACGACGAGGATAGCAGCGACATCAGCATCGCCCATATCATCGAAGAGGAGCCGGAGGAGAACAGCAGCGAGGTGACAGGGATCGCACTCCCGGTGGAGTCAAGTGCTCTTTTGTATGTGAACCAGCGGCTTGGGTTCACCATCGAGTTCCCGGTGGAATGGGCTGGCCTGATCCAGCTGGAG
>CABSEO010000357.1 GCA_902476665.1 uncultured Emergencia sp. | reverse complement strand
GCAGGAACATTCTTCACCTTCTGATTTGCAGAAGAACTGGGTGCAATATAACCTACTGTTAAACTGGTAAGCCCCTTTTTTTCTTTCCATCTGCTTGCGAAAGCATTTACACTTTCCACATGTGCAATCTTTATGAAAATGGTGTTCTTCTGAAATCCTCCAGAAGCCATAGAAATATGATCCTCACAGCTGTAAATACCGGTATTTCTATATTCCATCACTCTTCCAAAAATACTGTAAAAGATCGGAAGAATACCCACAATCCAAAGATGACGACACAGCGGCTGTGTCCAGGTAAGGTAAAAAGACCCGGCCAGAACAACCAGAGCGAAGACAAAGCCGAAACCGAAAAAGAAATAGTGAAGACTTCCCTTCGGCGGCTTTATATACTCCTGCCCACTGCCTATCTCAGGCAGAATTTCACCCATAACCGCCGGAAGCTCCTTTTCACTGATTAACGGAAACAGTATCGGTTCTTCCGGCTTTCTGAATCTCTGTCAGAACCATACCCAATAGCGAAAATCTGCAGAAGTCCACATCTGAACATTCGCATCAGAAAAGACTGTTCATATCGGAATCCACTGATTCTGTTTTTCTGAATCACATAACGCTTCTTTGTGAAAAGGCCATACTGAATCTTGACGGCTTCACCATTATCCAGAACAGTAAAATCATAGTAACGTATCAGAGCCCCTACAGCTCCACAAATCGCTGCTGCAAAAAAAACAACTACAATAGACGTTGCCGCTGCAAGACCGATTCCCATAGCCAGAACAGCAGCTGATGCGGTTTCAGATAACGGTTCTGAAGAAATATTGAATACTGCCGTAATGGTCATGATCAGCGCAATGAGCTGAAAGAAAAAATTCATCTTTGATTTCATCAGCCCCATCAGCATCAGCTGAGAAGCTTTCACTGTGACCTGTTTTCCTTTCTGCTGACTCATATTTTCCGCAGTTACAGACTGACCATTTGTACCAGATTCATCTATAGATAAATTGGAATCAATTGATTTGAAGTTCTCAGAATACTCCTCTGCCGCTGCAAAATTAAAACCGTCCAAACCATTTCTTCCCTTGATCAGAAGTTCACGAACAAAAAAAGCATCCTGTTCCGAAAGAGTCATACTGACTTTTTTATCGGCAGATGACATACTGCCTGCATTATCTATATTCAGGCGGTAAACTCCAAAAAGCTGATGAAAAATGCTCTGAGAAAAATCCACCGTGGTGACAGAGGCAACGGGTATCTCCATATTAGCTTTCTTAAAGACACCGCTTTTCACCATCAGCTTCTCATTATCTACAGAATAAAAGGTAGTCAGATACTGAACAATCCTGCTGATCGGTCCGAAAAGAACCACAACCAGTACACCAATATTATTGAGCAGAAAGTCCATATCTCCCTGAATGACACTGATGACAATGGCAATTAATGCCAGACTGAAATCCTTAAAGAAGTTCTCAAAAATAGAGAGAAAATGCCCCCTTTTTGGTCCAAATCTCATGACAGCACACCTCTTTCAGCCACCCTCTGATATAGCCTGCTTTTGAGATTTTCACTAATAGAGTCAGCGGTTTCCCGATTCAGTCCTTCGATAGAAAAACTGCCGCTGGCCAGACTCAGTTCCACCTCATAAAGTCCCAGTTTTCTGTTGATCGGTCCCTGAGACACGGTGATATTCTGAATTCGAATAATAGGAATAATTGTTTTCCTGATAAAAAAAATACCATGACGAATCACCACTTTATCCTCTTCCACTAAATATCCCCACTGCCTGTACTCAATGGAAGGGTACAAAATGAGCGTGACGATCCCGTAAATCACCAGAAGTCCCGCCGCTGCCATTGCCGCAGCTCTCCATATAAAATTCCATTCAGCTCCCGCAAAATAAATCTCAGCAGGAACTGCCATTATCAAAAGGATTACCAGTCTGATAGCCCTTCCAATTCTCCAGCTTTTCACAGCTTTCGGATCAATTTTCCTGTATTCCATACTCCTTCTTCCACCTTTCATATCGCACTTCTTTTTCCGGTCTGTCAAAAGGAAGGCCATATTGGTAACAGTCTATCACGTCAGCATCCTTGACAATCTCTTCGATAACAGAGCCGATTTCTGTTTTACGGCTGTGATTTTTTACAGCCATTGCAATCATCTCAATCTCCTCCTCATTAAACAGCTCTGTTTCTTTCAAAAAAGCCTTTACAGGCTCATAGCCTGCCTCTGCGTGACCTTTCTGTTTTCCTGTGATAATGCGTCCAAAATCATGAACACATGCCGCGCAGGCGGCGAGCTCAGGATCTGCGCCTCTTTTCTGTGCCAGCATATACCCGCATCTTGCAGAAGAAGCCATATGAAGACGTTCCCATTCAAGAGTTTCATCCCTTTCTGTCAGCTTTCCTTCCTGCTGCTCAATTACCTTATTCAGTTTTACTTCCAGTTCAAATAATCTGTTCATGAAAACTATTTTACATTGTTTTTCCCTAAGGTGCAATGTATAATTCAAATACCACACTCACTTCTGATTTATCCGAAAAAATATCAGGAGGAAAAACAATGGAACAGAAAAAAACAAATAAACTGCTGTCAATGCTCATGGCTCCGGTTCTCATCTTATGTCTCTGCTTTGCTGCATT
>CABSEO010000356.1 GCA_902476665.1 uncultured Emergencia sp. | reverse complement strand
ACACATTATTCCTACTCTCAATGCGCGTAAACAAATTACTCACAGTTCACACCCGTATATTCCTTATATTTAACGTCAGCCCTATCATTTCAATAAAAGAACACCTTCTTTTCTCTGTGTCTAATATTCCTCCTTGAACACTTCATTTTTCTGCTCCACCAGTACACTCCAGAATAGTTCTGGCCCGGTCATGGGTCAGATGGCTGTCTTTCCTATGATTCAAATCAATCTGCGCTTATGATAAATCACAGGAATATACTCCATATTTAACTGCTTCACTACCCGGAATGTATGACAGCAGCCTTCCTCCCATACAAATCAATAATTACACTAATCTGCTTAATAGTATATCATAAAACTGTATTTAATCCAAAATATAAGTAAAGCATTTCTCTTTGCTTAAGAGTTCCCTTCTTCAGACAAACTGAATTCCGATGTAATAACAATGAGGGCATTCCTACAGAATGCCCTCACTCTTTCACTTCATAAACAAGATTCCCTTTATAATAGAGAGACATGATCATCTCCATTAAATTTGCTCTGTCAGGCAGCGACAGATATCCCCGGTAAACAACAGTATTTTCTCCATAAGTCTCATCCATTATCTCAAGGGGATAATCACTGTATTTCTTAAGAAAATCCGCCAGTTCCATTCGTTCACCGATGAATTTTCCATAGGCACCGTTCTCGCTTAAAAAACAGACATCGGAAAAATTCATGCTCACTTTTTCGATCAGCAGATTTCCATCCACCTGCCGAAAATTATCTTTCAGCTCAAGATAGCCGTATTCAAAATGAAATCGCAAATTATCTCCTGTCAGTTCCATGTTTCTGACCCTCATATCATGGAGACTATAAGGAACGGTGGAGCAAAACCTGTAAACTGTGTTCATGCAGACTCTCCTCTCTGTAATATTCTTCTCTTTCTGCGGCAGAAAGTCTACCCCAGGTCAGAAAGCACATGAGGCCCTCTGCTTCCGTCAGGCAGAATATAGTATCCATCCCGAATTTCCCGGATACCGCCACCGAAAGACCACCCCTGCGCTTCCACAAAACCCATTAAAGCATTGTAGAACTCTTCCTCCGTGACTTGTACCGGCACTTCTATACAACCCTGAATTTCAAACTCTTTTCTCATCCCAATCCCCCATACTACTGTAAAATCCACCTCTGACCATCTGCCATCTCAAACAGAGATCCTGAAATCTCCTCTAAAATTTCTCCGCCGGGATACTGCCGTATCACCACTTCCTCCCGATATTCAGGATCTTCATACCAGCGGCTGAAATACAGCTTATCGCCATCTCTGCTGTAAAAAGACTCTCTGGCTCCAATGAAAAACGCTGTTTTTTCAGGCCAGATCACCTGAAACAGCTGTTCAAAACCTTGCCTGATGACCATCAGAGGAGACTTTGCCAACATCAGGTTATAACAGTCCTTCACGTCTGAAAGAGGAATTTCTGCCCGCAGAACGGTCTGCTCTGTCACAGGATCATACGTGAAAACACGAATCACCGATACGGGAAAGTCCACCAGCAATATCTGCAGACAACCCTTTTCAAAAACTGGAGTGCCAAAGTACTGCCCCTCCCTGGCTTTTACAGGTTCTACCACTCGACCTTCCGGATAATGGACAAAAAGGACTCGATTGCTTTTCACCGGATGATCATGATGAAATAATTCCTCAGCCTCATACAGATCTCCTGCGGCATAATCGCAGCACCAGTACCAGCCTCCACTTCCTTCTATTTCCGTCAAATTACAAATCCCTTCGGTTTTAATAATCTTCATACTACGTCCTTTCCCGATATATCCTCTGTCCATGGTTCCCACTCTGCATTCTTCAGAGTCATGATAGAAATCTCCGGATATTTCCGGTGAATTTCACGAAGACAGATATCTTCCCAGTTTCCGTACAACTCCTCACCGGTTACCAGAAAGTCCTTGCCGTTCCAGTTTGCGGACTTATAAGCAGAATCTATTCTCTCACAGATTTCGCATTGTCTGCCCCATGCAAAGGAACTGCTGCCATAATGCAGAATAATTTTCTTGTATCTGTGTTTATGCCGTGACCGTCTTCTGCTGTCCGATATCCTAGATGTCTTTGACTTTTTCCGATATGCAGATGTTTCTTCACTGCTTTTCTGCCGGTATTCTTTTTTGTACAGATATGTTTTTTCAGGATTCATTTTGCGATGCCTTTGTTTTTTTCACCAAACTCATGATCATCTGCAGTACAGTGAGTACCAGAGAAATAATAAGAATAATTTCCACCGCAAGGCCCAGAAGCGTATTGGCTCTATATATTCCCTCCTGCATAGCAAACAGATCAAAGTCAAAATACATGTGCCAGAAGATTAAAGCACTGATATTTCCGGTTCGAAGAAACAGGAAGCCGGCGATCATTCCAAAAGACATGGCATTGACACTTTGAATAAACGCATCGTAGACAGGAAGACCTCCCCCTACATTCATCATATGAAGAGCGGCAAAGGCAAAGGAAGAAACTGCATATAACAATATTTTCTTTTTCAGAGAATCATTACAGTCTTTCAGAATAAAAAGACGGAACATTCCTTCCTCTGATACTCCGATTAAAAATGTCAGAACAGCCATACAGAGAACATCCGGCAGGGAGCGTTTTAAGAC
>CABSEO010000355.1 GCA_902476665.1 uncultured Emergencia sp. | reverse complement strand
ATTGAAAGTTACAGAATTGACAAGGAGACAAAAGACTATCTACGCAGTCTGAAGAGAAGATGAGCAGAAAAGGAGAGAAAAAGAGACATGGCTGCCGGAATTTTATTTTGTACTGCCTGATTTTAGCAGGAGTATGGTATTTCGGCACATACACACTGAAAACCACAGAAGTGGATATAGAAAGTGATCAGATAGATACCCCTGTGACCATTGTACAACTGACAGATTTGCACGGCAGCAGCTTTGGGGAAAACAACAGATATCTTATCGAAGCTGTGAAAAAGGCAGAGCCGGATTTTATCGTTGCAACCGGAGATATGTATACGGCAGGAGATGAGCAGGGCCAGGATACGGCAGTACAGCTTCTTGGGGATTTGACGGAAATCTGTCCTGTGTATTCTGTCCATGGGGAACATGATAATAATGAAGAGTACGAGCAACGGCTGACAGAGGTTGGGGTTGATGTGCTGGATTATGAATATCGGGATATTTCTGTGGGAAATACTACCGTTCGGCTTTATGGTATCACCAATGTATACTATACAGATACATTTGATCTGACTAATGAATTTCAGCTGGATCAGAGCTGCTATAATATTCTGGCTGCACATATCAGTAATTTCGATGATTTTGCTGATTTCGGCATGGACTTGTCCCTGTGCGGCGACAGTCACGGCGGTCAGGTGAGACTTCCATGGATAGGAGGCCTGATCAATCAGGGCATTCCGGAAAGAAAAGGCGGTGATGCTGCCTATGTCAAGGGACTTTATTCACGGGGCGATAAAAAACTGTTTGTTTCCAGTGGTTTAGGAAATTATCCGGTGCCGGTGAGATTTTTAAACCGTCCCGAAATTGCAGTTATACATCTGAAAAGCGAATAAAAAACGGGGCAGAGCGGAAAATTCCTACAGACAGAAAGAATTTCACCCTTGTCGGCAGAATATAGGTAAAGTATAATAAATATTTAGAAAAACAAAGCAACAAATCGGTGTTTAATTGAGAAGTAAAAAGGGAGATTGCAGGAGATGAAAAAGAATCTGAGAGTTTTTGTATATCTGATGATCGTGGTAATTGCGGCAGCAGGAGTTTATCTGTGGGCTCAGAATCGCGGCAATGAGGAAATCCTGGATGGACTGGATCCGGAAAGCTATGATATTGAGGCTACCTGTATCGGCGTTGAGGGAAATAATCTTATTTGTAATGCGGGTAATGATATGTATCTTTATTTGGACGGAACTAAGGTATATTTACGCAATTATGATGTAGAACAAAAAGAAAACGGCGATGAAGTGACCAGGATCAGCTATAAGGATTTTTCTCTAGACGATTTGAGAAAAGAGATTAAAGCAAAGAAAGAAGTGCCGGTTTATCTCTGGTTAACGAAAAATGGCAAAGTCAAGGTCATTATGGTTGGAAGAGAATCCTGGGAAAACAATAACAGCAGTCTATCCAGCCTGGATGGACTGGATCCGGACACTAAAACGTCTACGAATGTAATTTTATCTATGAGTAAGACTGGAATGAAAGTTGCGCCAGCAGGTTACACGGCAGAAACTGCAGACAAGTTTGAAGAGTTTATCGGGAACTATCGTTTTGCCAAAAATGTGAAGTTTTATAAGGGTACGGTAACCATCACAGTAGATCAGGACGGAAACCGCAAGCGTAATATCTGGTACGAAAAGGACAGCTACAGTGCGATCAGACAGAGAATCGGACAAGGACTCACTGCACATATCTGGCTGAATAAGTATGGAAATGTGTATGCCGTGCTGATTCATGAGGAAAAGGTGGTGCTTGAGTAAGTGAAAGTGCAGTCCTCAGAAACTGTTTTCTGAATTGGGGGTAAAACGATGCATAAAATTTTAATTGTAGAAGATGATCTTGTCATTGCAGGTGCCATCAAAAACAATATTGAGACATGGAACTGTCAGGCACGGTGTGTAGAAGATTTTAAAAATGTTATGGGGGAGTTTCATGCTTTTGAGCCGGATCTGGTCCTTCTTGACATTGGACTTCCCTTTTTTAACGGCTATTACTGGTGTACCCAGATTCGGGCAGTTTCTAAAGTTCCCATTATCTTTATCTCTTCTGCATCAGACAATATGAATATCGTGATGGCTATGAACATGGGCGGCGATGATTTTATTGCCAAGCCTTTTGATCTGACTGTGCTTATGGCTAAGGTACAGGCTCTTTTGCGCAGAGCCTATGATTTCAGTGTACAGACGCCGGCCTTGGAACATATGGGTGCTGTTCTCAATGTCAACGATGCCAGTCTGACCTATCAGGGAGATAAAATTGATCTGACAAAGAATGAGTTTAAAATACTGCAGATTCTGCTGGAACATAAAGGTGCAGTTGTCAGCCGGGATGATATTATGGTAAAACTTTGGGAAACAGACAGCTTTGTGGATGAAAATACGTTGACTGTCAATGTGGCAAGACTTAGAAAAAAACTAGAAACCATTGGACTTAAGGATTTTATCAGAACTAAAAAGGGTATGGGATATCTGGTGGAATGAGGATGAAATAAATATAATTTTGAGGTATCTGCTATGTTTTTTAAATATGCGAAAAGCAAGTTCAAATCAGTTTTTTTGTTTCTGCTGTATGCAGGAATTTTCTGCCTGATTGCGTATTTGTACAGAATG
>CABSEO010000354.1 GCA_902476665.1 uncultured Emergencia sp. | reverse complement strand
GTAAACAGAGAATCCGGAGATCATGAAGCACATGATGAAAGTGAGGAAACCGAAGAGACAAAGTCTGCTCATCATCATGGGCATAATCATGAAAGACCGCGTCCGGAAGTGGAAGGAATTCTGGAAATTGCCGAGGGTGGTTTTGGATTTCTGCGGTTCAACAATTTTTTAACCAGTGATAAAGACGTATATGTTTCTCCGACCCAGATCAGAAGATTTAACCTGAAGACAGGAGATCTGATCAAGGGTATTTCCCGCCTTCCTAATGAGGGAGAACGCTTTGGAGCACTGCTTTATGTGCTCACGGTCAATGGAGATGAGCCGGGCATTGCCATGCGCAGACCTGATTTCGAAGATCTGACGCCGATTTTCCCAAGAGAAAGACTGACATTAGAAGACAGAAGCAGAGATTTATCCATGCGCCTTATCGATCTGATTGCTCCGATTGGAAAGGGACAGAGAGGTCTGATTGTTGCGCCTCCGAAAGCAGGAAAAACCACTCTGCTCAAAAATATTGCAAACAGCATAGAGAAAAAGTATCCGGAAGTGGAACTTATTGTACTACTTATTGATGAAAGACCGGAAGAAGTTACAGATATGAAACGATCCTTAAACGGAGGAGAGGTCATCTATTCTACTTTTGATGAAATGCCGCAGCATCATGTAAAAGTTGCGGAAATGGTACTGGCGAGAGCACAGCGTCTGGTAGAGCACGGGAAGGATGTTGTTATTCTGCTGGACAGCATCACCAGACTGGCCAGGGCATATAACCTGGTTGTACCTGCTTCCGGAAGAACGCTGTCAGGCGGTTTGGATCCGGGAGCTCTGCATAAGCCGAAGAAATTCTTCGGCGCAGCCAGAAATATTGAAGAAGGCGGCAGTATTACCATTCTGGCCACTGCACTGGTAGAAACAGGCAGCCGTATGGATGATGTTATATTTGAAGAATTTAAGGGTACAGGTAATATGGAGCTTCATCTGGACAGAAAGCTTTCAGAGAAGAGAATCTTCCCTGCCATTGACCTGAACAAGTCAGGAACCCGTAAAGAGGATCTGCTGATGACTGCTGAGGAGCTGGAGGCTATCTGGGCGATGAGAAGAGCTATGGCCAACAGTCCGACGCAGGATGTCACTGAGACGATTATTGATAATCTGGCGCATACCAGAGACAATGCCAACTTTATTCAGGTCATTAAAAAGATATTTTTAGGGTAAAGACAGAGGTTAAGTATGGATTTAAGCAAGATATTTCTAAAGGATGCCTGCCCGACACCGGTGGGCGGACAGGCAGTGATGGAAGGCATTATGATGCGCGGGCTTCAGCGGACTGCCGTGGCTATACGTCTTCCTGACGGCAGAATACACATGAAAACCCAGCCCAACAAGAAACTGGGGAAATGGACCACCATTCCTCTTGTGAGAGGTGTTGTGTCATTTGTCATGTCCTTGGTGCAGGGAACGGGAATTCTCATGTATTCTGCAGATGTGCTGGAAGCCAACTGGACTGGCGATGACGAAGAGGAAGAGAGCAAGCTGGATACATGGATGAAGAAGACTTTCGGAGAAAAGGGCGCATGGAACATCATGATTTACCTTTCCGTAATCATTGCGCTGGCCATGACTATCGGTATGTTTATTCTGCTGCCTACAGTGGTTGCAAATCTGCTGCAGCCGGTGATTGAAAGCGATTTTGTCTTCAACCTGGTAGAAGGCGTGATGAGAATTGTGATTTTTGTCGGATATCTGGCAATTATCAGCCAGATGAAAGATATTAAGACCGTGTTTCAGTATCATGGAGCGGAGCATAAGTGCATACACTGCTTTGAGAATAATCTGCAGCTCACGCCAGCCAATGCGCAGCAGTTCTATACGCTGCACCCGAGATGCGGAACCAGTTTCTTACTGTTTGTTATGGTGATCAGTTTTGTACTGCATCTGTTTCTGGGATGGCCGAACCTGACATTGCGTATTATTTCCAGACTGCTTCTGGTGCCTGTTGTGGCAGGTCTGTCTTATGAACTGTTAAAGTGGGCAGGCAGGAGCGATAACTGGCTGGTGAAAATTCTGAGTCTGCCCGGCCTTTATCTGCAGAAACTGACGACCAATGAGCCTACGGATGAACAGCTTGAGGTTGCCATTGCGGCCATGAAGGCTGTCATGGTCCCTGAGGATACGCCGTATTTTGAAGGGATCTGTGACCTTGAGGGAAATCTGGTAGAAGAAAATGTCATTGAAAGAAAGACGAAAAAAGAAGCTGCGGAGGAGTAGATATGAGCCTTTCGGTGAAAGAAATTTTGAATATAGGCAGACGGCATCTTGAAGAAAGCGGGGTCGCCGATGCGGCCATCGACTGCAAACTGCTGTACTGTTATCTGATGAATGTGACGACTGCTCAGCTGATTCTGGAATATCAGAAAATGCTTCCCGACAGTCTGTGCGACGAATATTTCAAGCTTCTGGAGCAGAGGGGAAGCGGCATACCTTTGCAGTATATCACGGGTTCTCAGGAATTTATGGGTCTGGATTTTATGGTAAATGATAAAGTGCTGATACCCCGCCAGGATACGGAGACTCTGGTGGAAGACGCTATGGGACTGATTCAGGAAAACAGCCTCCGGGGCGAGCGTCTTCTGCAGAAGGCGAAGAAGGACTGGGATATACTGGATCTCTGCTGCGGCAGCGGAGCCATT
>CABSEO010000353.1 GCA_902476665.1 uncultured Emergencia sp. | reverse complement strand
TGCAAGAAGAAGGCTGACAACTTTTTTCATGCTTTTTTTCATAAAATCTTCCTCCTTTTTAAGTGGTTTGGTAAATTTCAACTTTATTTTATTTTTTTTATTTCTCAATGTCAACTATTTCTACCAAAAAATAAGTTTGAATTTTCACCAAATTTACAGCCGTATCCAACCTTTTTTTTGATTTTTTGTTCTGAATTCCTTCGGTGTCATACAATATCTATTTTTGAAACCCCTGTGAAAATAGCTGCCATTTTCATATCCCACTGCTGCAATAATATCGCTTACAGACAGATCTGTATCACACAAAAGCTCTGCGGCCTTATTCAGCCGCTTTCTCTGAAGCAGATCCTTGAAATTAAAGCCTGTGGTCTTCTTGATCATTTTGCTCAAAACATGAATGGGAAGCTTCAGCATTTCACACAACTCAGTAAGAGTAGCTGTCCTATACTGTTGCTCTATATAATTCAGGGTAGTCATGAAGATCATATTTTCATAAGGATTTGGGATCCGCATCTCCACATACTGGACAGAATCCAAAAGATACAGGAAAATCAGTCCCATGGTGGTCTGGTTGATCCGGTTGTCCTCCCCTTTCCCGGTAACAATGGAGTATATCATATTTTCCAGAAGATTCTGGATCTGCAGATTTTCTGCCACCTTAAAATGAAGATATTCTCCTCTTTCCTCATCACGACGCAGCACATTTACCAGAAAATCAGCAAGAAAATTTCCTGCTCCTGCCATAGAATATGCCACATCAAAAAACTGGGGCAAAACCATAAAATTGATCACGATGTCATCCACCCCTGCCGGAAGAATCTCATGACTAGTATACTGATTCAGAAAAAGAAGCTCTCCTGTTTTAAGTACTACTTCCCTGCCGTCAATAATATTGGTCACAGATCCCATGCATACATACAGCACCTCCACATAATTATGCTTATGAGGCGGGAAATGCACAAACCTTGTATGGGTCCTTACAGTGATCAATTTACCTTCTTCAAGCAGTTTTCTGCTGTCTACAATAAAATCCCTGCCTGAAGTATACAGATCCTTGTCTACTTCCTGTCCTTCAAGAATCTTCTTCTCTTCTTCTGTGATCTTTCGCAGCTGTTCCAGCAATTCCTTTTGCATGTTTTCTCCTTATAGTTGTTTACCAAATCTTTTTCTTCTGAAATGTGCACCGCCCAGGCACGCATATAAAACAGCAGGCTGCTGCAAAATATCTTTTTAAGATATTCCATGCAGCAGCCTGCTGTTTTATATTATCATTCTTTCTTATGGATAGCAACCGTTTCTATAGATTAGTACAGTTTAGCCATTTCTTCGATGTTATCAGAGTTGAACTCCAGAGGCTGTCCAAGAACGATCTCTGTACCGCCGTCATCAGCTTCTGTGATTGTGTACTCGCCAAGATCTCCAGCTGTGAAAGTTTCATCAAGTTCACCTGTAATATCGCCCTTTACAAGAGAGATTGTTGCATAAGCACTAAGTTTTCCAAGGCCCTGCATATCCCACAGGTAGAAGTATGGGCAGGAATGCTCATCATCAGCACCTGTATACTCAACCATCTCAGATGGAAGTCCAAGACCTGTCAGCTTGCAGGTAGATTTCTCATCCTGAAGATATTTAGCAGCTGCTGCAATACCAACAGTTGTAGGAGCGCAGATTACTTTCAGATCCGGATATTTTTCAAGAAGAGCAGTTGTCTGGTCTGTAGATTTCTGTGGCTCATCATCACCATATGCAACCTCTACCAGATCCAGTTTGCTGTATTTCTCATCGCTTTCCATGATTGTCTTCATAGCATCGATCCATGCATTCTGGTTAGCTGCCTGAGAAGTAGCTGAAAGGATTGCCCACTGGCCTTCACCACCTGCAATATCAAGAACTGCATCAAGAAGAGCCTGTCCAACAGCTACAGTACCAGCCTGATTTACGAATACCTGACGGCTGTCTGCGTTAGGAGCAGAGTCAAAGGATGAAACCTTGATTCCTTCATCCATTGCTTCTTCCAGTTTTGCCTGAAGAGCGTTTACATCATTTGCAGAAATGCAGATTGCATCAAAATCCTGGGAAATCAGGTTGTCAAGAACTTTGATCTGTGCATCTGCTGTAGCTGCTTCCGGATAAACCACCTCAACTTCGCCGCCTTCTGCCTCAACAGTTTCTTTAAAGGATGCTGCTGCGATCTCAAAGAAAGCATTACCTGCTGATTTTCCAACCAGTGCGATCTTCTGTCCATCAGCCTCTCCGGCTAATGCAGGTGTTGCTGTTGCCAGTACCATTGTTCCGCAAAGTAATGCACTAACGATTTTTTTGTTCATGTTTTTTTCCTCCCTTGGAAATATAATTTTTAGTTTACATTATATGTGCAGCTGCTGTTACCCCATTTGCAGCCAACAACCATTTTAATAACATAGATCAGGCGTTTTTCTTAACCTTTAAAGCCTTTTTGATCTCTCCCACCACGTTGGGAAGTGCTACTGCACAGATCAGCAGTAATCCCAGGATCAGAAGGATAACCTGTGGGTGAAGATTCTGCTGTCCAAGCCCTACACGAAGACACACGATGATGAATGCTGAAATAATACCGCCTGCAAGATTTCCTTTACCACCTGTGGAAGAAATGCCTCCAAATACTGCCATTGCAATGGCATCCATCTCAAAACCGTTTCCTGTTGTGGTATTGGCTCC
>CABSEO010000352.1 GCA_902476665.1 uncultured Emergencia sp. | reverse complement strand
CATTGCCACTGCCTGCGCCTGTCCTGCTCCATTGCTGAAGCCTGACAGGTAGACTCTTTCCGGATCAACTGGATAGTGTTCTTTCATATATTGGATCAATGCAACTGTATACCCGATATCATCTGCTCCATCCGGTGCTAAAAAGCTGTTCCACTGTGTTCTGTCTGTTCCCCACGGATACACAGTAATAAAGCCTTCCTTCTCCCCCAGTTCATGAAAACGGCTCATCTGTGCGGCTTCCTCCGGGTTATCCGATCCTCCATGGAAAAAGAGCATAAGTGGTACCCTTCCTGACGTTCCATCTTTCACACCGGAAGGTACATGCACAAACCAGGTATGCTTTACCTTCACCTTTTCCTCTAACCTGTCATCATCCAGATAAAGTTCAAACCCGGCTTTTTTCATGTCCGGTTTTGGTTCCACATCTCCATACACAGAGGTATTGGTGCGCCTGGTCACGGAAAATAGTTCTTCCCATACCCGGTTCACCCGTTCTTTGGAAAGCTGCATATTCTCTGAATTCATGACACACTGAGATGGATTTCTTTTATTTCTTGTCACTGTAATCTGATCTGCCGTCTCTTTCCATTCTGTTTCATTAACAACATTGAAATAATTCTGTGTTTTCCTGTCACTGTCCACCAGAAAAGCCGGTACTGCAGCATTCACCGCCTGATATCTGGCTTCCTCACATAGCCTTCCACCCACTGCAAAAATTGCTGCTATATTCTCTGCCACACAGGCTGCAAGCGTGCATACCATATGCGCTCCGCTTCCGGTACCGACTAGATACCTGGTGTCATTCATCGGATGCCAGACACTCAACATAGCTTCATAAGTTGGAATCCCGTTCGGCCGTGTTGCAAGAGGCTTATCATCTTCCTTTGTCATTGCATCCTGAAAATCATGAAAAGCTGTCAGATCATCTGTCTCTCCGGAAAAATCATAATTCCAGCGCCCGTTTTCCGGATTCGGGAATGAAAGAATGATTTCCTGTTCCTCCGCGAGTTTTTGCATGCCAAGCTCATCTAAAAAATACCGTACGGATGCTTCGTCTTCTCCATCACGTAATATTGTAATGCTGCAGCGTTTGAATGCTGTCCTTCTTTCCTGTTCCGGAAAATACAGATACATACTTCTTCCGATCTTTTCCAGCTTCTTATATACTAACCCCATCTTTTACCTCCTCTGTCTGTGCAGGTTCGCTAAACTATTTTCCGTTTGTAACTGCTAAAACGTCGTAGCTTAACTATAGTTTCTTTTTTCTATTCTGTCAATCTATTTTTTTTGAATATTCATCTGTTTATTTCATCTTTTGCGACTTTTTTCCTGTTTTTCTTCTTTATTTCCATTTCTCTTTGCGTAAGTTTTTTTGCCATTAGAGCTATTTCGTTTTAGCTTTTTATTGACATACTGTATCCGCAATGTTAAGATTGTTTTATCTTAAACAGAATTTTAGTAATAAAGAGGTGATCATCTATGGCTCAGGGTATGAAAAACACAGTCCTGGACCATCTGCCCGCCGGAACAGATGCTGACCTTGCAAAAGGGAAAATTCCTCATACGCTTCCAGACGGCGTAACCAACCGGGCTGTTTATCAGGATATTTTGCAAATTGCCTTACCAGCGAGTGTGGAGCTGATTCTGTCTTCCTTCACATCTATGGCCGATCTGATTATGGTAGGAAATCTTGGTACATGGGCAATCACGGCAGTAGGCCTCACGACACAGCCAAAGTTTATCCTTATGACAATGGTCATGGCGATGAATGTCGGTTCCACCGCACTTGTTGCCCAGTCAAGAGGTTCTGGCAACCGGGAAGCTGCACAGAAGTATGCCAGACAGGCAATGTTGCTCAACCTTACTTTAAGCATCCTGCTTTCTGTCGTCGGTTTTGTGACTGCCAGACCGCTCGTTCTTTTCATGGGTGCAAAGAATGGGCACATTTTAAGTGCCGGAACTGCTTACTTGCAGATTCAGATGGCAGGATTCGTATTCTTTTCCCTGACCTCGACCATCACAGCGCTTCTTCGCGGAATTGGCGATTCCAAAACAGCCATGTACTATAACACAGTCGCCAATCTGGTAAACCTGATTCTGAACTACTTACTGATTAACGGACATTTAGGCTTTCCACGCCTTGAGGTTGCGGGAGCTTGCCACCACAATCAGCCAGATTGTATCCTGTATCCTTGCAGTGATCGCCATATCAAAGAAAAGCTGTTATATTCATATGAATCTGCATGATGACTTCAGACCAAGCAGAAAAGAGCTCGCAGAAATCGCAGCCATCGGTCTTCCGGCTGCCCTGGAGCAATTTATGATGCGAATTGGTTCTATGATCTTTTCCAAAGCGGTTGCTTCCCTTGGAACAGTTGAATTCGCTGCACATCAGGTCTGTATGAATATTCAATCCCTTACTATGATGAACGGACAAGTATTCTCCATTTCATCGACCTCGCTAACCGGACAAAGCCTTGGAAAAAAAAGACCTGACATGGCACAGGCGTATACCACACGCTGCAAGCGGTGCGGTATGGCAATTGCCATTACACTCGGTATACTCTTTGTAATATTCGGAAGGCCGCTTTCTGGTCTGTACACGAACGACGCAACCTGTATTACACTATGTATCCAGATTCTCTGGATTGTTGCTTTTATCCAGCCATTCCAATCTTCACAGTTTATCGTGGCAGGGGG
>CABSEO010000351.1 GCA_902476665.1 uncultured Emergencia sp. | reverse complement strand
TTTCTATAAATGGGCCCGCCGGAGTGCGGCTGGCCTTTCTCTGCTTGCAGACTGTACGGAAAAACTGAAGGAACTGTCGTCATGCCTCTCTTTTTCTTCAGCAGAAGAGAGGCAGTCAGCCTGTGACAAGGCTTTTTCCATTACAGAAGAAATCTGCGGAGCCATCGCAGATGAGCTCTGCAGACAGGATTTCTCTACTGTACAAAGTGATTTTCTGCAGGATCACCTCACAGATATTATGAGTGGCATCAGAGATCCACAGATAAAATCCATGCATCCTATGGCAGATTTTAATCAGTAAAGACCACCCTAAAAACACAGTAAATCTATAAGGAGGAAGAATATGAACAAACAGCAGATAGAAGAAATCATAAAATTAGAGTGGGATATGTTTCAGGAGGTTCACAATATCGGTGGCAGAGCAAGCTGTCAGGATGATCCGGAAACTTTCTGGATCATGCGCCAGAGTCAGTATCAGAACTGGACGGAAGCAATGACAGACTGCTGGCTGGATTATCTGAAAAGCTGTCGCATGGAAGGCAGAAATCTTGTAACCGAAAAATATGCCCGCATGATGGAATACACAGACACCCAATACTACGACAAGTATCTGGCACCGGCTCTGCCAGCTGTCTCCCCTGCAAATTACCGGATGATCAATGAAATTGTATCTCAACTTGTAGTCTGGGAACAGGATTTCGCAAAGTGTTATCCAAAACTGGCGGCAAGAAGCCGTCCGGTCACTGCAGAAGGTGATGCAAGCGGGTTTACTTCCATGGAAACCTATGCACGAGGGGAACTGCTCACCTACCCTGCCCGTCTGCTTCAGCTTTATACTGACTATATAAAAGAGCTTGCTGCAGAAGGTAAATCGCTTTCAGTTATGGTTGAAGACACCATGGTCAGACTCTATGGCTATTCCAGCATTGAGGAAACGGAAAAATTACTTTAGAAAAAACATTTTGTATAGCTGCTGACATAAATATAAAGGGATCATTGCATAGTAGAGGCGGTATCTATTATGCAATGATCCCTTTCTTTGTAGCGGGAACAGAAGAAGGACACTGGACCTCAATTTACAGATCATTGGATATGAGCAGCAGGTAAAAGTGCGGATAAAGTTCTACTGGTCTGGAGTTTCCAATTTATATGCGTGACCATAATCTTTATTCATCCAGAAAATGATTACCCTTCCTCAATGTTCTGATTATGCAAAAGACTGTATTTTTGTTAATGTGACAGTCCTTTTAGTTTCCGTGTATCATTTTTCCGGAAAATACACACTGATGTACAGTCTCCCATCTGTGTAAGAGGCATTGATGGTACCTCCCATACGTTCAGTCAGAAGCTTTGCGATGGAAAGACCCAGGCCAGTGGAGTTCCTAGCTGTTTCTACGGTATAAAACCGGTCAAAGAGTCTGGCAGCCGTTACAGAATCCATTGCCTGCGCTCTATTGGAAAATCTCACCTCTCCCCGTCCGGATAGAAGCACCTCCAAATCTCCGTCACTGTATTTCAAAGCATTACTCACAATATTACTGAAAATCCGCTGCAGAGCACTGACATCCAATCTTCTGACCACAGGGCTTTCTGTCATATGAATCTCCGGTGAAATTCCTTTCTGTTCCATTGCCCCTAGAAAGGAAATCAAAACATCCTCCAGAACGCCTTTTACATTTACTTCGACCTGCTGCAGATCTCTGACAGAAGAAACCACTGAATACCGAAAGAGCTCTTCTGTAAGCTGTTTCATGGCCTCCGTTCTGTCTTCAATCTGCTGTACATATCGAACTGCGTTCTTCGGCAGTTCTTCTCTCTTTATCAACTCCAGATACCCGCAAATGGATGTCAGCGGGGTACGAAGATCATGAGAAATATTGGTAATTGCTTCTTTCAGTTCCAGATCCCCTCGCAGATAAAGATGACGCTGACTGCGAAGACTGCGAAGCTGACGGTTGATACTGTCTGCCAGATTTCTCATGGCTCTGTCCTGATGTGAGATTCCAATCAGCGTGTTAGTGTCCTCAGAAAGACGCCTGCTGAATTCTTCCTCAATTTCCCTTGCGGCCTTTCGCATCAGGTAAAGCTTTATCATCAGGCAGAATACAATCAGTATCAAGATTACAACAGCTGTCTGCAGCAAAGTCTCCATAAATCATAACTCCTATCTGATATCTTTTCTTCTGAAAAAGAATACGCCTGTCCCACTGACTGCGATTACAATGATTCCTGAATAGAAAGGCAGTTTCTGCGGATTCTCACTTTCCATAGAAGCACACTGCAGAACCTGTCCTCCCGGCAGAAAGTCGAACAGAAATTCATAGACCTTTCGCTCGTTTCCTTTCAGGTAACGAGGATTTTCCACCTCCATTGCCTCAGGTGAGGAAGATTCATCTGCATTATAAGAATAGACGGTCCGTACCGGTGGCACATCCAGCCGCTGGGCCATATAAGCACCGGCTACAAGAAACAGCACCATCAGCAGCAGACAGCTCACCGAAGACACTGTTTTGCTGTGGCACAGCATAGCAATCAGTGTGAAAATTGATGCAAATGCCATTCCTAAAAGCAAGGCATCCAAGGTGTATAACAGAACGGTTTTCATTGTCGCATCAAAAAAACCAAGCAGCGGAATTCCCACACAGAGACAGGGAATGAAAAATGCTACATACATTATCAGCACCGCCATACAGCAGCACACCAGTACCGCTG
>CABSEO010000350.1 GCA_902476665.1 uncultured Emergencia sp. | reverse complement strand
AATAGAGATAAAATAACCCTGGGATGAAAAATTAAGATAGGTGCTGATTTCTCCAAGGCTGTAGTCAGAATGAGCCAGCAGATTCTGTGCTTTTTCAATCAGAACACGCTGGATAAAAACAGTAAGAGTCTGACCGGTTTCTTTGTGGAACAGGGCAGACAGATATTTTGGGGTTAAATTGACCAGAGACGCCAGTTGGTTCAGCGTTAAAGTATTATTTTTTCCATGATAGATATATTCGATCACCCGGGAAATGGCAGGGGAATAGTAATTTTTCGGTTCCTTTTTGGCTTCAGCAACACGAAGGGTAAATTCGATTGCCATCTGTTCATTCAATTTCATCAGGGCATGCACATCGGTGCATTGTTCCATTTTTCGTATATACACATCACTCAGGGAAAATGCGGTCTCTTCATCCAGTCCGCCTTCTATGGCATAGCGGGTCACTAATGTTGTATTGGAAATACTTGCGTAAAAGAGCAGTTTCAGTTTGGAACTGGAAGCGGTCATTTTGCCATAAACGGTTGTCGGGAGTGAATAATAGGTATTTTCCAGCGCGCGGATATCGCCGTTGGAAACACATTCGAGGATTGCTTTTTCCTGTGCATAAGGTGTGTGCAGCAGTTCATTTTCTGCATTTTCCAGCAATTCATGGGTGAGTGAAAAATTGATATCGGATTTCATTTTATACATGGTAGTTTCTCCTGACTAAAAACACGATAAATTGATATAAAACACGATAAATCAATATAATTATATGCCGGAAACCGATAAAATGCAATTAAGAAACGGGAAAGGGGCGATGATCATGAATGTTGATAAAATATGCGGACAGTTGACGGTAGATGAAAAGATCCGGCTTTTGGGCGGCGTTGGTGACTGGCATACTTATGACTGCAATGGAAAGATCCCTTCTGTTATGATGACGGACGGCCCGCATGGAATCCGGAAACTGGAGCAGGAGAAAGTCGGGGATATTGAAACCAGCAAACCGGCAACCTGTTTTCCAACGGCGAGTGCCATTGCCTGTAGTTGGAATCCGGAACTGGTGAAAAAGATGGGGGAAGCGATTGCAAAGGAAGCAAAAAAAGAGCAGATCTCCATGGTGTTAGGTTGCGGGATAAATATCAAGCGTTCCCCATTATGCGGAAGGAATTTTGAATATTTCAGCGAAGATCCGTATCTGACTGGAAAGTTGGCGACGGGATATATCGAGGGTGTACAGAGCCTTGGAATTGGCACAAGTTTAAAACATTATGCAGTTAATTCACAGGAAACAAGGCGGATGACATCAAACAGTCAGATCGATGAAAGGACTCTGAGGGAAATCTATCTGCCAGCGTTTGAAGAAACGGTAAAAAAGGCAAAACCAACTTCTGTCATGGCTTCCTACAACCGGATTAATGGGAAATTTGCAGCGAGAAACAAATATTTACT
This sequence comes from uncultured Emergencia sp., assembly GCA_902476665.1. Classification (GTDB taxonomy): domain Bacteria; phylum Bacillota; class Clostridia; order Peptostreptococcales; family Anaerovoracaceae; genus Senimuribacter. Next base: position 1,290 of record CABSEO010000350.1, on the reverse strand, counting down.
GACGGATATTTTGAGGAAAGAATGGAAGTATCAGGGCGGCGTGTTGTCAGACTGGGGTGCGGCAAATGACATTGTGAGCTGCATGAAAAATGGCCTGACACTGGAAATGCCAGATCCGAAAATGTTTCATACGAATGTGTTAAAACAGGCATATCAGGACGGACAGATTACGGATCAGGAGCTGGATAGTTGGGTGAAAAATGTGCTGCTAAATTTCGTATCACTTCATGAAAATGTGGAAGAACATTATGCGGTGGATATGGAAGAGCAGAATCAGGCAGCACGCAAGCTGGAAAATGAGAGTGCAGTGCTTTTAAAAAATAATGGTGTGCTGCCGATTGGAAAAGAGAAGAAAATAATCATTATCGGGGAACTTGCAGAAAAAATGCGGTTTCAGGGTGGCGGCAGCAGCCATATCCAGCCGACAATGATGAAAAATGCAATAGAAGCAATACGGGAAAAGGGATATCAGGCAGTTTACATACGAGGATATTGGAATGAGACCAAAGGGTTGGAAGAAAAGCAACTGCAGAATGCTTTGGAGCAATTGAAACGGGAATATGAAAAAAATGAGTGTGTAATCTTGTATTTTATCGGGCTTACGGAAGCCTACGAAGGAGAAGGATACGATCGGAAAACACTTCGAATTCCACAGAATCAGGAGAAACTGTTATCTGAAATTGCAGAATGTGTTGGAAAAGAGAATATTGCAGCGATCAGTTTTGGCGGCGCACCGATGGATTTTAGTTTTGAAAAGAATGTTGCGTCGATATTGCATATGTATCTTGGAGGACAGGCCGTAGGCGAATCAGTTGCCGATTTGATCAGTGGGGAAGTGAATCCATCCGGGAAACTGGCAGAGACGATTCCTTTTTCTGAAAAAGATACTCCTGCATGGCGGTATTTTGCACCGCCGCATGATGATGTGGAATACCGGGAAGGCATTTTTGTGGGTTACCGCTATTATGAAACGTTCCATGTTCCGGTGAGATATCCGTTTGGCTATGGATTATCGTATACTTCTTTTTCCTATTCAGACTTGAAAGTGCCGGAAACATATAGTGGTGGGAAAGTCAAAGTCTGTTTTAAGGTTAAAAATGTCGGAAGTGTAAGGGGTTCGGAAACAGCACAGTTATATGTCTGCCCGCCAGAATCTGATGTGATCCGAAGCAGTATCGAATTAAAAGGATTTCAGAAAGTATTTTTACATCCGGGAGAAGAAAAAGAAGTGACACTGGAATTGGATGAGAGGAGTTTTTCTGTTTATGATGTGGAGAAAAAAGCATTTTC
>CABSEO010000349.1 GCA_902476665.1 uncultured Emergencia sp. | reverse complement strand
AGAATATACTCAAAATTATCGCAAGAATAAGCAGCAGGCCAGCCGATATCCAAAGAATTCTTTTTCTTTTTTCTGCATTGGGCGCCATGCCTTCTCCGGCAGCAGACAGCTGCACTTCCTCCCCCTCAAACAGTTCAGTAATGGTGATATCCAGAGCCTCACATAAATCCCGCAGCAGAGACGGATCCGGAAAACTCTTTCCACGCTCCCATTTCGACACCGCTCTGTCCGTCACATGCAGAAGTTCTGCCAGCTGCAACTGAGTCATGCCCTTCTCTCTTCGTTTCTTCGCGATAAAGCTGCCAATCTTTTCATAATCCATCACCTAACCTCCTTTTTACATATTTTAGCACAAAGCACCTCCGAAAAACAACAAACCATCGGTTGAGACACTTGAAAAAAGAAGTAAAATGACAACTTCTCTCCGGTCAGCACCCTCATAAAAAAACAAAAAAACCGTTGACATTCTCTCCTATACATGTTTAAATAAACATATGAACAATAATTCATACGTTTGTTTTATTACAGGAGGTTTATCATGAAATCTGTTATTAAGAACTCTGGACTCGCACCAATGCTTCACCATCATGATGAGCACTGCGGCTGCGGTCACGTCCATCACGACCATCACAAAGAAGGTGTGCACTGCGACTGCGGTCATCACCATGAACAGCATTATGAGCACCATAACGACTGCGACTTGGAATCCGGTCATGAGCATCACGATCACAGCGTTCATCAGGAAGACGACGACAGCGGCGGAGAAGACAGCAGCGACGAAGAGCACCACAACCATCATCACAATCAAGAACACTGCAGCTGTAATGACCTGCATCACAGTCACCGGCACCACCATGCCCACTGTAACTGCAATCATGAGCACCATGACCAGTGGGAAGATCAGCTTCAGTCCGAAAAGCGGTTTGAAACTGACGCTCTTTCTGCAAAGGAGAAAAAAATCTACCTGCTGGAAAATCTGGGATGCGCTCACTGTGCCGCTAAAATGGAAGAACAAATCGGAAAGCTTGACGGTGTAAAAGCAGCTACCATTACCTATGCAACCAGACAGCTGCGTATTGCGGCAGATCACTACGATGATCTGCTACCTCAGATACAGCGAATCTGTTCTTCTATCGAATCACAGGTCAGAGTCGTCGATCCTGCCGCGCAAAAAGCGGCTGCAGCAGAAGAGACAGAAAATGCCGCTCTGTCAAAGAAAAAAAAGATTTCAAAAGATAAACTGGAACTCGTCTGCATCATCACAGGTTCAATCCTGTTTGCGGCAGCTGCGGCTCTGCACCATACCGGTGCAGGTACATCAGCAGTAATCATACTGTCCGCTCTTTCTTATATGATTCTGGGCGGCAAAGTTATTGCAGAAGCCCTGCGTAATATTTCAAAGGGACAGATCTTCGATGAGAACTTTCTCATGAGCATCGCAACCATCGGCGCCTTTATCATCACCGAATATCTGGAAGCTGTAGGAGTTATGCTCTTTTACCGAATCGGCGAATACTTTGAAGAAAAAGCTGTGGAGAAGAGCCGCGGCCAGATCATGAATGCGATTGACATGCGCCCCGAAACGGTCAATCTGATCAGCGGAGACTCCGTGAAAATTATTGCCGCAGATAAAGCTTCCGTTGGAGATACGCTGCTTATACGTCCCGGTGACCGAATTCCTCTGGATGGTGTGATTCTGGAAGGGGAAAGCAGACTGGACACTTCTCCTATTACAGGAGAGCCTGTGCCTGTCAGCGTTTCCCCAGGAGATGAAATCATCTCAGGCTGTGTCAACACATCAGGGCAATTAAAAATAAAGGTGGAAAAGCCTCTGTCAGAGTCCATGGTGTCAAGAATTCTGGATTCAGTGGAAAACGCAGCAGCAAATAAGCCGAAAATGGAACGGTTTATCACTCGATTTTCCAAGGTATACACACCTTGCGTAGTCGGCGCAGCGCTGCTTCTTGCTGTAGTTCCTTCCCTCATCACCGGTAACTGGAGCTACTGGGTCTATACCGCACTGACATTCCTGGTTATGAGCTGTCCCTGCGCGCTGGTACTCAGTGTACCTCTTGCCTTTTTCTCCGGTATCGGCGCAGGCTCAAAAAAAGGAATTCTTTTTAAAGGTGGTCTGTCTATCGAAGCCCTGAGCAGACTGAATGCTGTCGTTATGGATAAAACAGGAACCATTACAGAGGGCAATTTCTGTCTGCAGAAAATCGTTCCGGCAGATGGATTCACAGAAGAAGCACTGCTGACGCTGACAGCAGGCTGTGAACAGAACTCCACCCATCCAATTGGAGTCAGCATTGTTAATGCTGCAAAGCAAAAAGGTCTGACAATTCCTGCTCCATTTTCTCTGGAAGAAATTGCAGGCTGCGGTATTGCCGCACAAATGAAAGAAGGCCGGATTCTGTGCGGAAACAGAAAACTGATGGATCGGTTCAAGATTCCTGTTCCTGCACTTCCTCAGGACTATTACGGAGCTCAGGTTTACATCGCTGTAGCCGATCGCTTTGCCGGATATATGATCATCTCAGATACTTTAAAGGCTGATGCGACTTCTGCCATAAACAGACTGAAAGCGATGGGACTTCATACCGTTATGCTGACCGGTGATGCCAGAGAAAGTGCAGATGCAGTAGCTGCACAGACCGGTATTGATGAAGTCTATGCAAAGCTTCTGCCGCAGGATAAACTCAATGAGTTGGGCCGCTTACGCAAACAATAT
>CABSEO010000348.1 GCA_902476665.1 uncultured Emergencia sp. | reverse complement strand
TTTTCTCGCAGTGACAGCAGCACTGACGCCCGACCAGCCTCCGCCGATAATTGTAATTTTTGCCATATGAACCTCCAACAAAACTTGCTGTTATATTCATATGTAGGATTCTCCCCAAAATATACCACAAACATAGATATCAGGCATATCTCCCTGATTATGAGTTCAAACAGATCAGCTTATTGCCGCACCATGCGGTATCCCACGCCGATATGAGTCTGTATATATTTAGAATCAGCGGGATTTTCCTCAATCTTTTTTCGAAGAGTTGCCATAAACACTCGCAGCGATGAGGCATCAGAAGCATAGCTGTTGCCCCATACTTCTTTCAGAATATAGTTATGAGTCAGAACTCTCCCCGTATTCTTTGCAAGAACACACAGCAGCTTATATTCAATGGGCGTAAGATGGATTTCTTTTCCGTTCATATATGCACAACCCGCCGCATAATCAATAGCCAGGTTTCCATTATGATATACACTCGTCTGCTGCTGAAGACCGGTATCATCCAGCTGGCGCCTGCGCAGAGATGCACGAAGGCGGGCAAAAAGTTCGTCAACACTGAAAGGTTTCGTCAAATAATCATCTGCACCGGCGTCTAAAGCCTCAACCTTATCATCATCTTCGCTCCGTGCACTGACGACAATAATCGGCACCGTGCTCCAGCTGCGGACTTTACGAATCAGTTCCACTCCATCCATATCCGGAAGACCCAGATCCAGGATCATCACATCCGCATTATAAGAAGCCGCATCCATTAATCCTGCAGCCCCGGTTTTTGCGGTGTGGCACTGATAGTCCTGCATTCTCAGCGTGGTCCGTATCAGATTGGTGATTGCGGGGTCGTCTTCAATTACTAATATTTTTGGTTTATTCATCGTTCAAACTCACTTCCTCCAATGGCAATGTAAATAGAAATACAGCACCCTCAGGTTCATTATCTTCAACGCCAATCTTTCCGCCATGAGCCTCAATAATTGATTTGCAAAGACTCAGGCCAAGGCCCAAACCTCTCCGGCTGTCAGCCGCTGCCGTCCCTGCCGTATAAAACATATCAAATAAGCGAGGTTTGACAGCATCAGAAACACCCGGACCGTCGTCAGATATTCTGATACAGATCATACTGTCTTCTTTCTGTGCCGAAAGACAGATATGGGAACCTTCCTGTGTATATTTCACCGCATTGTTTACAATATTGATGATCACCTGGACAATCAGCCTTACATCCATTCTGGCCATAAGCAGATCATCCGAAAGCTCCACCGTAATCTTATGCTTTACAGCCTGCCTGTCCAAATGCAGTAATGCTTCTCTGAACACTTCATCAATCAGTTCAGGCTGAATCTGCAGATGCATGGTACCATTTTCAATTCGCGTGATTGATAACAGGTTTTCCGTCAGATTTACCAGCCACATGGAATCATCATATATGGTATTATACATCTTCTGTTTCTCTTCTTCATTGAGTAATTCACTTTTTTCCATAAGCACCATAGCGTTTCCGCTGATACTGGTCAGTGGTGTTCTCAAATCATGAGAGATAGCCCGAAGCAGGTTGGCTCTGAGACGCTCTCTTTGAGTCTCCATCTCAACCGCCTGATTTTCCGCCCGCAGACGGCGCCTTTCCAGTGTCAGTCCGCACTCATTGAGAACAGCAATCATCATATTCTTTTCAAAGGCATCCAGCGGTGGATAATATCTGGCAGGAATCCCGATCACACCCATTACCTCCTGTGTGCCGCGAATAGACAGATACGTGTTCTGGGCTTCAGAAAAAGTGTTTGTTCCTGCCCCGGCATGCTTATTATTCTCTGCAACCCATTCAGCGGTTCTGGTCTCGTCATCTGTCATGGTTCTCAGAAGCGCACCTGCTTCCTTTCCGGGAACTACCCGAAAAACAAGTTCCTGACCTTTTCCTGCAAGGGAAAAGAGAATCGGCCTTCTCAAAAGCTTACTGATCTGCTCTGCTGCAAGTTCTATAGTTTCCGCCTCATCTCTTCCCTGCTGCATTTTCTGACTGCTGTTCATAAGCAGCTCCATATAGTAAACCTTCCGAGCTGACTGACGCGCCTGTTTCCGCACTCGCGTAGCCAGTGTGCAGGATATAATGCTTGCAGTCAGCATAATCAGGAAAGTCACAGGATAATCAGGATCCGCTGCCAGCAGAGAAAATCGGGGTGTTGTAAAAAAGTAGTTAAATAAAACTACACTGAGCAGAGAAGCAATGACACCATAAAAATATCCCTGAGTCCAGACAGCCGTCATCAGGACTCCCAGAATGTATATGGTGATAATGTTGGCCTCTCGAAGCCCCAGAACGTAGAATCCAAACCCTGCCAGAGTGGCGGCAATGGTGATCACAAAGACCTTCAGCAGATCTGACCACCGGAATTTAGCATTTTCATCATTTCGAGGCAAAGAAAGTTTCTTTTTATACAGAGGCTGCAAATCCGGAATAATATAAATATCAATATCACCAGCCAAATCAGCCAGCTTATCAGCCAGCGTCTTATTTCTGAACCCAAGAAAGGTTCTATGGTTTGTCCTCCCCAGAATAATCTTTGTAATTCCGCTAATCTTTGCATACTCTGCAATCTGAACAGCCGGATCATCGCCATACACAGTGGAGACATGTGCACCTAGCTGTTCAGCCAGTCTCACATTATCCCGCAGCTGTTTCAGACTTTCATCTTTGAGTCCTCTGACTTCCGGGGTCTCTACAAATAATGCAGT
>CABSEO010000347.1 GCA_902476665.1 uncultured Emergencia sp. | reverse complement strand
CTTTGCTCCCTTTATTTTGTCGATATCTGCATCAGACAGTACGCTCATATGACTTGATACACTGATACCCAGCTGTTCGGCTCTTTCCTGAAGTGCCTTACTTGAAATATTCATTTCTTTTGCCAGTTCATGTACTTTTTTTGTCATTCGAACACCTCCCTTTCTGATTGAATCAGGTCAATCTCCTTACAAATGATTTCCGCAAAGTGACTATCGGTAATACCGAAAATCCCTTTACCCGGCTTACCTGTTGCATGAGCCAGACTGTCACTTCTTCCGAAAATCCTATATTCTATTTTGTATTTTCTGCATAACTGCAGCATTTTTTTTATCGTGTTATCTGCCAGGTCCTCAGTCAGAATCAGAAGCTTCAGCCTTCTGCGCTCTATCATCAGACTGCAGGTGTTATAGCCGGTCACCAGATTTCTGGAACGGGCCGCAAACCCCAGATAGCTGAAAAACTTTTGATCACTTACCATCTTTCTGCCTCCGTTTCTCAGCTTTGGCTTTCTTCCCGGCAGCCTTCCACAAGTTCTTCGAAGATCCTGTCAACTTCAGACTGCACAAGATTTTCTGCAAAATTTCTCTGCAGCGCCTTTTTTTTCCTGGCTTTTTCCAGGCAGTCTCTGCTGCCTCTACATAGGTATACGCCTCTGCCTTTTGCTCTTCCCGTCAGATCTACAGTCAGCACCCCCTCATAACAGGCAATCCGCAGCAGTTCCTGTTTCGGCTTAGATTCCATACAGCCGATACATCGCCTCATGGGGATTTTATTCTTCTTCAATTTCTGTGACCTCTTCTCCCTCTTCATTGCCAAAATACTGAGTATGGCTCTTAATATCGATCTTCCAGCCGCTGACCTTTGCTGCAAGTCTTACATTCTGACCCTCTTTTCCGATAGCCAGAGAAAGCTGATAGTCTGGTACAACAACTGTGGCATTCTTTTCTTCATCTTCAATGATGACTTTTTCTACCTTTGCAGGGCTCAATACATTTGTAATCAGTTCTTCCGGATCTTCACTCCAGGAAATAATGTCAATTTTTTCACCGCCCAGTTCGTCTACAACAGCCTGCACACGACTTCCTCTGGTGCCCACACAGGCTCCTACCGGATCCACATTAGGATCCTCGGAATATACAGCAATTTTGGTTCTGGATCCGGCCTCTCTGGCAATTCCTTTGATTTCCACCACCTGATCCTGAAACTCTGGTACTTCCAGTTCAAAAAGACGTTTAACCAGACCGGGATGGGAGCGCGACAGGAATACCTGAGGCCCTTTGGTCGTCTTTTTAACATCCATGATATATACTTTAAGTCTGTCATTCACATCAAAATGCTCCCCTGGAATCTGTTCTCCCACAGACAGTATTCCTTCTGCACGGCCCATATTGACGAAAATAGTTTCTCCACTCTTTCGCTGTACAATTCCTGTCACGATTTCTCCTTGTTTGGTTATGAAATCATCAAAAATCATACCTCTCTCCGCTTCGCGGATACGCTGCACTACAACCTGCTTTGCAGTCTGTGCCGCGATCCTCCCGAAGTCTCTCGGTGTAACCTGAAATTCAATGGCATCACCGATTTCATATCTCGGATCAATCTCCTGTGCCTCTTCCAGAGACATTTCAATCATATCATCATATACCTCTTCGACGATATCCTTCTTCATGAGAACTGCGATATCCCCTGTCTCTCTGTCGATATCCACTCTCACGTTCTGAGACGTGCCGTAGTTCTTCTTGTAGGCAGAAACTAACGCAGACTCAATGGCTTCAATCAGAATATCCTTTGAGATATGTTTCTCCCTTTCCAGTTCGTCTATCGCTTCGATAAATTCTCTGTTCATTTGTCTTTACCCTCCTTAGAAAACCACTGCCAGGCTGGTTTTAGAAACCTGATCCAGCGGAAACTTCCATTCTTTATCCTCTTGGTCTTTAATGATGACACAGCCGTCTGCGAGACCTGTCAGAACACCCTCAAAACGTTTGCGTCCATCCACGCCTTTGTACAAATTCACTTCCACCAGGCGGCCGGCATATTTGTCATAGTGTCGCTGTGTCAGAAGCGGTCTGTCCATGCCTGGTGAGGAAACTTCCAGATAATAATTCTGTTCAATCGGATCTATCTGATCCAGTGCTTCACTTAGAAACCTGCTGACTTTTTCGCAGTCATCAGTACTCACATATTCTTCTTCTGCAGCCGAAATTCTGTCGATGTATACACGCAGAAACCAGTCTCTTCCTTCCTTGACAAACTCCACATTGTAAAGTTCAAGGCCGTTTTCTGTCAGAAATTCTACTGCAGTTTCCTCAATAATCTCTCTGATTTTCTTCTTTGCCATCTGCTGCCTTTCTGCAGCCTGCACAATACAGGTCTGCCCAAACAAAACTGAAAGAGTGGGTTTTGCCCACTCTTTCTGCTTTACATAACAAATTTCGTACGTATATATATTAGCATATTCCCGATTTCATGTCAAATACTACTTTTTAATTTTTTAACAGCACAGTTCATACGGAAATTTTTATATCACCAGTATAGTCATACGATTCCTTAGAAAATTTCATAATCTGATTTCTTGCGTGATCTTGTCACGGAAATCCTTGTTTTCTTCTGATACAATACACCCATACTAGAAAACAAGTAAGGACTCAACAAACAAATCATAAGGAGGAAAACGTTATGACAGCTTTAAATATTAACAAAAATAATTTTCAGGAAGAAGTTTTAAACAGTG
>CABSEO010000346.1 GCA_902476665.1 uncultured Emergencia sp. | reverse complement strand
TCTGAGGCTTCCCGGATCCGCCACCATCTTCAGGCGATACCTTGCCGATACTCCGAAGTGATGTCCGCATACAGGACAGACATACAGATTTTCCGAAAGTTCTTTTTCCGGAATTTTATCCTTGCACGCCGGACAGAGAACCGGAGGTCTGACGCCTTCCTTCATGTCTCTCAGCGCCGACAGTACTTTTCGTTTCTGCTTAAATGGATTCATCTCTTCCTCCTGCCGCTTCGTAGATATTTAAAAGCTCCTCAAGGTGGTGCTCCATAAATCCTGTGTCACAGCCTCCTCTCAGAAAATCACTCTGATACATAAGAAGATGCTGTACCGGCAGGGTAGTCCTGACTCCGTTAATCACAGTCTCTTCCAAAGCTCTGCGCATGCGGCGCACTGCCTCAAGACGGGTGTTTCCCTTTGCAATGACCTTGGCTACCATAGAATCGTAATAAGGACTGATTTCACAGCCGTTATAGAGAGCACTGTCTACCCGGATACCGGCGCCTGCCGGAAAGTGGATGAATTCCACCATGCCCGGATCCGGCCGAAAATTTTCAAACACATCTTCTGCTGTAATTCTGCACTCAATGGCATGTCCGGACAGGCTTACCTCATCCTGAGAAAATGAAAGAGGCAGACCTGAAGCAATACGCAGCTGTTCTTTTACGATATTAATCCCCGTTACCATCTCTGTTACAGGATGCTCCACCTGAATTCTGGTGTTCATCTCTATAAAATAAAAATTTTCATCTTTATCCACCACAAACTCCACAGTGCCGGCATTTTCGTAGCCGCAGGCTCTTGCCGCCTGCACCGCTGCCTGCCCCATGGCATCTCTCAAGCCATCTGAAAGACCCCATGCGGGAGCTTCCTCTACCAGTTTCTGATTGCGCCGCTGGATGGAGCAGTCACGCTCACCCAGATGTACCGTATTTCCCATGGAATCAGCCAGAATCTGAAACTCAATATGTCTCGGATTCTCAATAAGCTTTTCCACATACATCTGTCCGTTTCCAAAACAGTTTTCCGCTTCCAGGGAGGCTGCCTGATAGGCCTCTTTCAGTGCCTCTGCAGAAAAGACCTTTCTCATACCTCTGCCTCCTCCCCCTGCAGAGGCTTTGAGAAGCACCGGGTAGCCGATTTTTTCGGCCCATGCCAATGCCTCTTCTGCGTTTCTTACAGGACCGTCAGAACCGGGAACTACAGGAACGCCGTGTTCTGTCATTAACTTTCTTGCAGCAGCTTTGTTGCCCATCATGTTGATGACCTGTGCAGACGGTCCGATGAATTTCAGTCCCTCAGACTGACAAAGAGCCGCAAATTCACTGTTCTCAGAAAGAAAGCCAAAGCCAGGGTGAACAGCGTCACAGCCCGTCGCTTTGGCCGTTTCAATCATGTGGTTCATATTCAGATAACTTTCAGAAGCCTTAGGACCTCCGATGCAGACAGCTCTGGTTGCAATAATGCGGTGCAGTGATTTACTGTCTGCTGTGGAATAGACTGCCACAGCCTCGATACCGCTGTCCAGACATTCACGAATGATCCGCACAGCGATTTCGCCTCTGTTGGCAACGAGCACTCTCTTTAACATGGCTCCACCTCAAACAAAATCTGATCGTATTCCGCCAGTTCACCGTTCACTCCTTTTGCTGAACGGATAATGCCTGATACCGGAGATTTCAGTTCATTCATCATTTTCATAGCTTCTATGAGGCATAAAACCTGTCCCTGCTCCACCTTTTGCCCCACTGTTACATAAGGTGGTTCATCCGGGGACGGTGCTGCGTAGTAGATACCTACAATGGGCGATCTGACTGTCTGCAGCTTTTCTTCCTGCTGTGCTCCGCCGTACTGTCCGGTCTCCTGCTGACCATTCTCTGCCTGCAGAGCCGAGCCCTGATAAACACTTTCCCCCTCAGAATCCTCGACGCTCACGCCTGTCGGATCTCCCTCCACAGACGGTGCCGGCCGCGGACGGTCAGGATATGTGATGTGCACCGGAGCAGGCTCTCTTTTCAGTTCGATATGAAAAGAGTCCTGCCCGATGACAAGGCTTGTCAGGGAGGAAGCCTCAAAAGCCGATATCAGTTCATAGATTTCCTGCTGTTTCATGACTTATGCCTGATATTTTTCAATGCAGGCTACAATATCACTGACCTTTTTCATATTGCCCAGCTCCTCGTCAGGAATTTTGATGCCAAACTCTTCTTCTAAAGCCATAACAAGCTCTACTGCATCTAAAGAGTCAATATTCAGGTCTTCTGCAATGGATGCATCCATTACAATCTTTTCCTCATCACAGCCCAGTGTATTTACCATAGTTTCTTTTACTTTTTCAAAATTCATCTTAATTTCTCCTTTAATATGCATCATTCTTCTGCCGCCGATCCCCCCGAACCGGCAGAACTTACTTAAAGAATTTTACTTAAAAAATTTTAACTAAAATTCTTTAAGTATATTACCAGCACCGGCATATTTTGTCAATAGAATCTGAAAAAAATCACAAAACCAACACAAAAGGCCGTGAACCGGATACATATGTATCCGGCTCACGGCCAGTAAAATACTTCCAAAGAACTCTGTTATTTCTCAGTTTCCCTGCTATCTTCAGCAATCAGATTCCTTATCTTCTGCATCCGTTCATCCAGCCCTGCACTGAGCTCTGCGCATTGGTACAGTTCCTGCTCTAGATACTGGGTCATTTCCTTCGGAATGTTTTTCTTATATCTCAGCTTATGTTCCAGACTTGC
>CABSEO010000345.1 GCA_902476665.1 uncultured Emergencia sp. | reverse complement strand
GACAAAAAAAGCCAGTTCAGCAGAAATATCAGCTTTCCCTCTCTTGGAGACAAAAAACAGCACTCGATTTTATAGAAGAGATAGCCTGTGATGAGGCAGAGAATATCTCCGAATAGATTGATAAACAAATACATGATGTTCTCCTAATTCAGCATAGTCCGTGCAAAAGCTACTGCCAGCCGTTGCTTATACGCTCTACTGACAGGAATTTCAGTATAACCACAGATACATGTCTTGGCAGATACCTGAGTTACATGTTTCAGATTCACAAGATAGCGGTTATGAACCCTCTGAAATCCATAGGAAATCTGTTCTTCCACTTCATCCAGCCTTCCGTAGAAGACTTCCTGTCTATTACTGGTCACTGCCCATACACTGCGTCCCTCACTTTTAAAATAAAGAATCTCTGAAAGTAAAAGCCGCAGAGTGCCACCTTTGTGATCGATCATAAAGTACTCCTGCAGCATCTGCTCCGTCTCTCTGAGGGCTTTGACTAAAACCTCTCTGATCTTTTTCTCCTGATAAGGCTTGAGAATGTAGTGAAAAGCCTGAACCTCATAACCCTGAAAAACAAAATCCGGATAAGCAGTCACAAAAATAATCAGGGCCTTGCTGCCGATTCTTCTCAAAGCCTTCGCAGTGTCCATACCGGAAAGCTCCGGCATTTCAATGTCCAAAAAAAGAATATCCAAATCTTCTTTACCGGCTTCCAAAACCTGTATTCCGTTATCAAATTCTTCTATTTCGTATTCGGCTCCGCAGAGGTCCATCTGCACTTCGATGAGAGCACGCAAATCCTTTCTCAGGCTCTTTTCATCATCACATATGCCAATCTTCATATAAGTCCTCTCTTCTGCTTTGATACCGATATTAGGCTAACACACCAGAAGCCTCCTGTCAAACTTTACAAAAAAACAGTCAAACTTGTCATTTCCGGCAGTAAAAAATTCTTTTCATTTTACTATAATTGACCTATCAAATAAGAAGATTTAATGGAGGAAAGAATATGTTAGAAGTCAAAAACTTAAGTAAAAGCTATGAAAGTGCCGGTAACATCTATCCTGTACTGCAGGATATCTCTTTCAGTGTTGAAAAAGGTGAATTTGTAGCGGTTATGGGACCTTCAGGAAGTGGTAAAACAACTCTTCTCAATTGCATTTCCTGCTTTATCCCTGCTGACAGTGGTTCCATTCTTCTTTCTCATACAGACATCGGCGCTTTAAATGAGAATCAATTGGCTAAAGTTAGAAATGAAAACCTGGGATTTGTCTTTCAGGATTTCATGCTGCTGGATGGATTAACAGTTCTGGAAAATATCTGTATGCCTCAAATCATAGCAAAAAAGCCCATAGCTCAGATGGAGGCCAAAGCTAAAAGGTTCTGTCAGCTCTTCGGCATCGATAGCGTGATAAACAAATATCCTGCAGAAATTTCCGGCGGTGAAAAGCAACGTACTGCAGTAGCACGTGCCCTGATGAATAACCCCTATATTATTCTGGCTGACGAGCCAACAGGAAATCTGGACAGTAAATCCTGTACCGCAGTCATTGAAGCTTTCCTGCAGGCAAAAGAAGAAGTTGGTGCTACCATCTTCATGGTAACCCACGACAGTTATGCTGCATCTTTCTGCGATAGAGTCATCGTACTGAAAGACGGAAATATTTATCAGGAGATTAAGAAATCAGGAACTCGTCGTCAGTTTATGGATCAACTATTAGATATTTTAAGAAACTTAGGAGGAGACAACCATGACAATTAATAAAATCTACAGCAAACTGAGGAAAGGCAGCAAAGGACAGTATCTGCTTCTGGGATTCTGTACTTTTCTGTCAGTGCTCCTGCTTTCTTCCTTTTCCCTGATGTACTTTGGTCCTACGGTCCAGGATTTTCTGCCTGAAGGCGGTGACACCAGAAAAATGGCTTCACTGCTTCTTCTGGCAACAGCCTGCGGCTGCTTCGTATTTACAGCCTATGCTTCTAATCTGTTTTTCAGATATAAAAGCAAAGAATATGGAATTCTTCTTGCTTTAGGTATGCAAAAAAGAAACCTGCGCAGGCTTTTATTCAGAGAATTATCCTTAGTTACAGTTACCGCCTCATGTATGGGCCTTATCTGTGCCGTACCTGTCTCTTTCCTCATCTGGAAACTCTTTGAAATGTTTATTATTTCCAACGCGCAGATGACCTATCGTTTCGGAATCACCGGTTTTATTCCCGGAATACTCTTTGCTCTTGTTCTTGCTTTGATGCTGGGAGTCGTCGCTGGAAAGTTTGTAAAACGCTCCAGTATCATGGAAATTATGCGGACTCAGCACAAATCAGAGATGATAAAAGAAATAAAAAGCTGGACGTTTCCTGCAGGTTTGATTTTCATAGTAGCAGGTATTCTCCTGGGGATCGCAGTTCCACAGATTGCAGCAAAAGTTTTCAGTGTCAGTCTGCCGGGGCTGTTCACTAACAGTTTCTATATTCTAACCCTGATCGGCATTTATTTGGTTCTGCTCAACATCGTGGCTCAGCGCAAAGCCAAAGGAAACAAAAAAAAATACTATAGGAACCTGGTTTCCATCAGCATGATGCGTTTTACAGCAAAACAGACCACAAGAAATATGTGTGTGATTGTCCTGCTTCTCTTTGTCTGCTGTTTTTCCTCTTTTTACGGAATGCAGTACTCTCTGACACCAAGCAGCCTGAATCAGGAGAACGACAGATCATTCGCCTTCCATTCACCTGCTGCGGAAAAACAGATTGGGCGGACAGA
>CABSEO010000344.1 GCA_902476665.1 uncultured Emergencia sp. | reverse complement strand
TAGAACGTCGGTTCATAGCGCGAAGAACCCGGTCAGAAGCATGCTGAATAGGAATATCCAGATAATTGCAGATCTTGTCCTCTTCTGCAATCACCTGAATCAGTTCGTCTGTAATTCGATCCTCATAGCAGTACATCAGGCGTATCCACTGAATTCCCTCGATTCTGCAAAGCTTTTTCAGAAGTTTTGCAAGCCGTAGTTCTCCGTAGAGATCCTGACCGTAATAAGTCACATCCTGTGCAATAAGGATCAGCTCTCTGCAGCCTGCCTCAGCCAGTTCCTGCGCTTCTTTCAGAATATCCTCTTCCCGTTTGCTTCTGTATCTGCCTCTGATTTTGGGAATAATGCAGTAGGCGCAGATATTGTTGCACCCCTCTGCAATCTTCAGCGTTGCCGTATACGGATTTTCAGAAATTTTTCGGAAGACTTTCCAGAGCTCCGGAAGTGCATGGGCTGCAGGAAATGTTTCGATGCTCCAGGTTTTCAAGAAGCTGCGGCAGTTTCTCATATTCATTGACACCGATAAACAGATCGACCTCCGGCATTTCATCGTAAAGCTCCTGCCCGTATCGCTGAGAAAGACAGCCGGAAACCACCAGTTTTTTGCCTTCCTGTTTATAGGCCGCCATGTCAAAGATGCGCTCAATGGACTCAGTTTTTGCATCATTGATAAATCCACAGGTATTAACCATGATCACATCGCTTTCATCAGGCGAATTTACAATCTTATAGTGACTTTTCTCCAGAATTCCGGCCGCCACCTGAGAGTCATTAAAATTTTTGGGACAGCCTAATGTTTCTATATAGATTTTCATTGATTCTCCATTTCATTTTTCATTTCGTTCAGTTCATCCTCACTGATCAGAACCTGACGCGGTCTGCTGCCGTCCTGCGGACCGACCACACCTCTTGCCTCCATCATATCCACAATGCGGGCCGCTCTGTTATAACCGATTCTAAAACGTCTCTGCAGCATGGACACGGAGGCCTGTCCGGCGGCAACCACACATTCTATAGCATCCTGCAGAAGTTCGTCTCCATCATCGTCCTTTCCGTTCTGAGGGAGATTTCCCTTCTCTATGGTGTTCATCACATCTCCTGAATATTCCACTTCTTCCACCTGCGACTTAACATGCTGAATCACCTTGTGCACCTCACTGTCCGAAACAAAAGTGCCCTGCACACGGATAGGCTTGCCCATGCCCAGCGGATTGAAGAGCATGTCCCCTTTTCCCACCAGCTTCTCGGCGCCGGACATATCCAGAATGGTTCTGGAGTCGAACTGAGAAGACACGGCAAAAGCGATTCGGGACGGAATATTGGCTTTGATCACGCCGGTAATGATATCCACCGATGGTCTCTGGGTGGCCACGATAAGATGCATCCCGGCAGCTCTTGCCATCTGTGCCAGACGGCAGATAGATTCCTCCACCTGAGATGGTGCAGCCATCATCAGATCCGCCAGTTCGTCAATAATGATGACAATCTGCGGCATAACCTGATCTTCCTGCCCCAGAAGTCTCATGGTATCGTTATAGCTTTCCAGATCTCGAACCTGATTTTCTGCAACCTTCTTATAACGGTCTGTCATCTCCGCAACAGCCCAGTTGAGTGCTGCTGCAGCTTTGGCCGGTTCCGTCACCACCGGGATCAGAAGATGTGGAATGCCGTTATAGTTACCCAGCTCCACTACCTTCGGATCGATAAGCACAAGCTTGACCTCATCAGGATCAGCCTTATATAAAATACTTGTAATAATACTATTTATGCATACACTCTTGCCTGAACCGGTAGAGCCGGCAATCAGCAGATGGGGCATCCCTTTCAGATCAGCCACAATCGCTTTACCAGCGATATCCTTACCCACTGCAAAGGTAATCTTTGATTTGGCTTCTTTGAACTCTTTAGAAGCCAGAATTTCCCGTAGGGTAACCATATTAATTTTATCGTTTTCCACTTCGATGCCCACAGCCGCCTTCCCCGGAATCGGAGCCTCAATTCTGATACTCTTTGCTTCCAGATTCAGGGCAATATCATCCGACAGTCTGACAATGCTGCTGACCTTAACCCCTACATTAGGCTGAATTTCATAACGGGTAACCGCAGGCCCCTGCGTTACCTGCACAACTCTGGCATCCACATGAAAATTTTTCAGAGTCTCTTCCAGCTTGGCGGCCTTCATCTTCAGATCGATATTGATGCTGCCTCTGTTCTGCAGCTGAGGCTTGTTGAGAAGATTGATGGAAGGTTTCTTATACTTTCCTTTTGTCTTCTGCACAGCCATTTCCGACGGATCCAGCGTGATGGAGCTTGCTTCCTGTTTTGTCAGTTTAGCAGCAGGTTCGGCCACTGTAATACCGCTGATACCATCAAGAGCACTCTTCTTCGGGGTTTCATTGATATCCGCAAGACCGTAAGACTTTTTACCGTCCTTTACTGTCACAAAACTGTTCTCAGAAAATCCTGCACCACCTTGTTCTGTCTCTGTCTGTCCTCCGTCAAGGCCATAGCCTGAAATTGATACAGGGGTTTCCTCAAGACCGTAGCTGCCTGTAGAAGCCCGGGATCCCCCCAGTCCGAACCCCTCTTTTACCACAGTTTCTTCAAGTCCCAGAGATTTTTTATCTTCTTTTTTGTTCTCTCCAAAGAGATTTTTATCTGTCATGTACTTCAGTACATTATTTTTCTTGTCCTTTTTGGACAGTTTTTCTGTACTTTTTCCCAGAGGTCCTGCCTCGTCAAAAGGCGTAATAATTCTAATATCTCTGCCGTTAT
>CABSEO010000343.1 GCA_902476665.1 uncultured Emergencia sp. | reverse complement strand
CTTCAATAACGGAGTCCGGTCTTGCAAAGTAAATATATTCAAAGATACAGATTTTGTGATCTTGTTTTCCACAATGATCTTTAATAGAACGGACGCCATTTTTGTCAAAGATAACGATCTCTCCCGGTTCTATGTCTCTGATGTATTTTGCGCTGACAGCATCAAGGGCACAGGTTTCAGAAGCGACAATATATGTACCGTCCTCTTTCTGTCCATAGCAGAGAGGTCTCATACCCAGTTCGTCTCTGGCAGCGATCAGCTTTGATGGTGACATGATGCAAAGTGAGTAGGCACCTTTCAGCTTGTCCATCGCCTTGTTGACAGCTTCTTCGATGGAATTCGAGGAAATTCTCTCTTTTATGATGATATAAGAAATCACTTCGGTATCACTTGTTGTATGGAAAATGGAGCCTTCTGCCTCTAATTCGGTTCTCAGTTCGTAGGAGTTGATCAGATTACCGTTATGTGCCAGCGCCATTCTTCCCTTGTGATGATTTACTACAATTGGCTGAGCATTAATTCTGTCTTTATTGCCTGTAGTACCATATCTGACATGGCCTACAGCCATATTGCCCTCTCCAAGGCCTTCCAGAATCTGTGGTGTGAACACATCGTTTACCAGACCGTTATCTTTATAATGATTGAACACACCATCATCATTAACGACAATACCGCAGCTTTCCTGACCTCTGTGCTGCAATGCAAATAATCCATAATAAGTTGTGCTGGCCACGTTCTGAGTCTCAGTACTGAAAACCCCGAATACACCACACTCTTCTCTTAAACTGCTCATGGTTTTTTCCTCCCGGGTAAATATAATTTATTCTCCTAATAATCTTTTTAAGACTTCCTGATAGGCATCTTCTACGCCGCCCATATCTCTTCTGAATCTGTCTTTGTCCAGCTTTTCACCTGTTTTAGTATCCCAGAATCTGCAGGTATCAGGGGATATTTCATCAGCAAGAACCAAAGAACCACCAGCTGTCTTTCCAAATTCCAGCTTAAAGTCAATCAGTCTGATACCGTCTTCTTTTAAGAAGCCGCTGAGGATTTCATTGATTTTTAAAGCCATATTCTTAATGGTTTCAAGTTCTTCTGGTGTAGCAAATTCCATGGCTAAAATATGATAATCGTTCACCATGGGATCCCCAAGATCATCATTCTTATAGCTGAATTCCAATACAGGCTGTTTCATTGGAGTTCCTTCTTCAATGCCCAGTCTTTTAGCCAGCGAACCGGCTGCAATATTTCTGACGATTACTTCAAGCGGTACGATTTGAACTTTCTTAACGATCGTCTCTCTGTCGTTAATCTCTTTTATAAAATGAGTTGGAATCCCCTCATTTTCCAGCATCTGCATAAGGAAATTTGTTACACGATTATTAATTGCACCTTTTCCCTCGATAGTACCTTTTTTTAGTCCGTTGAAAGCGGTAGCGTCGTCTTTGTAAGAAACAATACACAGGTTTTCATCATTTGTGGCAAAGACTTTTTTTGCCTTGCCCTCATAGAGTTGTTCAGTTTTTTCGATTTCCATATTCTTCATCTCTTTTCTGTCATTTATATATTATGCCTTATTTGTTATACTTTTCTTCAATTGCTGCATTTTTCGCAAGAACTTTCTCCGCAGCTGCCTTTCTCTGACTGTCCAGCTTTTCTGCAAGAGAACTGTCTTCAATAGCCAGCATCTGTACGGCCAGCAATGCGTTCTGCGCCCCGTCAAGGGCGACGGTTGCCACAGGGATACCTCCCGGCATCTGTACTGTAGAGAGAAGGGCGTCCAGTCCGTCCAGAGTAGACGATTTTACAGGGATGCCGATGACAGGCAGGGTAGTGCTTGCTGCGATGGAGCCTGCCAGATGTGCGGCTTTTCCTGCAGCTGCAATAATGGCACCAAATCCTTCTTTTCTGGCGCTTTCCGTAAATAACTTCACTTCTGAGGGAGTTCTATGAGCAGAATACACATGTACCTCATAAGGCACACCAAACTCATCCAGAGTTGTCATTGCTTTTTCTACTACAGGAAGATCACTGTCACTTCCCATGATGATCCCAATTTTCTTCATATATTGTAACCTCCTATTGCAACATAGACTTTGAGAACAAAAAATAACAAAAGTATACACGATAAACTTTATCACATATACTTTCACTGTTCAATATTTGTTCAGAAAAAATACGATTTTTCCTGAAGTATTCCTGCTATTTCATTAAGAAATTGGCGATTTTGCGAACAAAAAAGAAGTATATGCATTTTATTGTTCGTAAATCATAAAAGTGGTTCCGGATTGCTGTCAAGATAGCTCTGCAGTATAATTACTGCAGCCTGCTTGTCGATGACTGCTTTTCTCTTTTTTCGGCTCACATCAGCTTCAATCAGTACCCGCTCAGCCATAACAGTAGTCAGTCTTTCATCCTGCCAGACTACTTTTACATTTTTTATACCTGTACTCCTCATTTTATTTTCCAGCATGGTGCGGAATTCATATACTTTTTCCGTCTGAATGCTGTCAGTACCGTCTAACTTTTTCGGCAGTCCGATTACAATGGTGTCACATTGATATTCTTTTACCAGATCCAGTATTTTACCGGTGTCTTTTCGGATACCTACCCGCTCTAGGGTCATCAGACCTTGAGCAGTGATCCCAAGTGCATCGCTCACGGCGATTCCTACCGTTTTATCACCTACATCCAGTCCGATTTTTTTCATAGTCTCTCCTATTCCGGCTGTAATCTTCAGCCTTTGATTTTTTGAAAAAAATTCGGCAGGGCAAAAC
>CABSEO010000342.1 GCA_902476665.1 uncultured Emergencia sp. | reverse complement strand
GCAGGCGCAGATATGGTGGCACCGTCCGACATGATGGATGGTCACATTGCAGCGCTTCGCAGTGGTCTTGATGAAAACGGTTTTAAAAACATACCGATTATGAGTTATGCTGTAAAATATGCATCCAAGTTTTATGGACCATTCAGAGATGCAGCCGGATCAGCGCCGTCTTTTGGAGACAGAAAGACTTATCAGATGGATTACCATAATCTGAAAGAAGGCATGAAAGAAGCTCTCATTGACGAAGAAGAGGGTGCGGATATTCTCATGGTAAAACCGGCTCTGTCATATCTTGATGTTATCAGAGAACTTTCTTATAATACAAACCTGCCGATTGCCACCTACAGTGTCAGTGGCGAGTATGCCATGATAAAAAATGCAGGTAAAGCAGGATTGATTGATGAATACGGCATCATGTGTGAAACTGCAACATCCATGTACCGTGCAGGTGCAGATATCATCATGACTTATTATGCAAAAGAAATTGCGGATGCGATTGTGAAAGGAGATATCGGCTGATGGAAAAATCAGAACTGCTGTTTGAAAGAGCTAAAAAAGTTATGCCCGGCGGGGTCAACAGTCCGGTCAGAGCATTTAAATCAGTAGGGCTTACACCCCGTTTTATCGAAAAAGCCTGCGGCAACAAGATTTATGATGCAGAAGGCAGAGAATATCTGGATTATGTTGGTTCCTGGGGCCCGATGATTCTGGGACATGCAGATCCGAAAGTGATTGCAGCGGTGCAGAAACGTGTAGAAAAAGGGCTCAGTTTCGGTGCCTGCACAGAACTTGAAGTGGAACTGGCAGAATTAATCTGTGAAAATATCCCCCACATTGAAATGATTCGTATGGTCAACAGCGGAACAGAAGCAGTTATGAGTGCGCTTCGCCTGGCAAGAGGCTATACAAAGAAGAGTAAAATTATCAAGTTTGAAGGATGTTATCACGGTCACAGTGATTCCATGCTGGTAAAAGCAGGATCGGGGGCCATGACTTTTGGAGATCCTGACAGTGCGGGTGTTACAAAGGGTGCTGCCGAGGATACCCTTCTGGCAAAATATAATGATCTGACCAGTGTCGAAGAACTGATGAAAAATAACAGAGACGATGTGGCCTGCGTCGGTGTGGTCCCAGCCGCACCCGGTTTCCTGCAGGGACTGAGAGACCTGTGTGACAAATATGGTGCGCTTCTGATCTTTGACGAGGTTATTACCGGTTTCAGACTGGCCTTTGGCGGAGCAGCCGAGTACTTTGGTGTTACACCGGATTTGGCCACTTATGGAAAGATCATTGGAGGAGGCATGCCTGTAGGCGCTTATGGCGGAAGAAAGGAAATTATGGAATGCGTTTCTCCATTAGGCAGCGTATATCAGGCAGGCACGCTTTCAGGAAATCCCATTGCCATGACAGCCGGTATCGAAACCCTGAAGCAGCTTCTGGCAGATCCCGGCATTTATGACCGCATCAATGAAATGGGTGCCTATCTGGCAGAAGGTCTGCGTCGCATCAGCGGTTTTACGGTGAACAACATTGGTTCTCTTGACTGTATGTTCTACACCTGTGAACCGGTGACAGACTATGACAGTGCGTGCAAATCCGATACTGAAGGCTTCAGCCATGTATTTGCGAAGCTTCTGGAAGCCGGAATCTATGTAGCACCGTCACAGTATGAGGCAATGTTTATCAGCAGTTGTTTTACAAAGAAAGAGCTGGATTACACCATTTCTGCCTATGAAAAAGCATTACAGGAAAAATAAAGATTAAAGGATAAATTAGTATGAAAGTAATTGTAGCAGGAGCAGGTCCGGGAGCACCGGAACTATTCACTGATCAGATGAAGAAGACAGTACGGTCAGCCGATCTGGTACTGACAGCTGAAAGACTTTTTGAACCTTTAGTGTCACTGACTGACAAAGTGAAGATCATGGGGGTTTTAGACACTGTCTCATATATCAATGAAAACAGAGATAAGGATGAGACAGTCTGTGTGGCAGCATCCGGTGATACCGGATTTTACAGTATTGCTTCCACGATTTCCAAAAGAGTGGATCCTCAGATAGAAATACAGTTTCTCTGTGGCATCGGAAGTCTGTCCTATTTTTGTGCTAAAGTAAAGCTGGGCTACGAGAATATGAAACTGGTCAGTCTTCATGGAAAAGACAAGACGGTGGTACCTTTCGTCTGCTACAATGAAAAAGTGTTCACGCTGACTGGAGGAACAGTAAAAGCGCATCATATTGCTGAGTCCCTGTACAAGGCAGGGCTCACTGATGTGAATCTCTATATTGGCGAAAACCTTTCTCTTCCGGAAGAGCGAATCGTTTCTGGAAAGCCGGAGGATGTGATGCAGATGACTTTTTCCGACTTGAGTGTTGTGATTGTCGAGAATAAAGATTATGTTAATCAATATAAAACTCTGAAAGACGAGGATTTTATTCGTGGAAAAAGTCCAATGACGAAGGAAGCGATCCGCAACCTGTCACTGGCAGCCTTGGAAATTGAACCATCTGACGTGGTCTATGATATTGGTGCGGGAACCGGTTCTGTGACCTGTGCCATGGCTTACAAGGCCTGTGAGTCCATGGTTTATGCTGTTGAGAAAGAAGATTTTGCTGTGGATTTGGTAAAACAGAATATGAAAAAAACAGGTGCCAGAAATATCATGATACATCAGGCACTGGCCCCGGAGGGGCTTTGTGCTTTTCCGCCTGCTGATAAAGTGTTTATCGGCGGCAGCACCGGAAATCTGAAAGAGATTATTGATACAGTGAGAGAGCAAA
>CABSEO010000341.1 GCA_902476665.1 uncultured Emergencia sp. | reverse complement strand
CAACTGCCAATATAGCCCCAGGCATAACCGCTTGCGGAGACTCTTGACATTCTTTCCGGAGTAGTCACATCTGTCAGCATGGAGTCATAGAAAATGAGGCTGAACGAATAACCCGCCTTAGCAATAACAAAAACAATCAGAAACAGCATCCACTGACTCAGAAGACCCAGCACAACACATCCGGCGGCACCTGCCGCCATGGTTATCATAAAAATCCTCTTTTTAAAATCTCTGGTATCTGCAAGCGTCCCCAGCACCGGCCCGAGAAAAGCCACGATCAGGGTTGTCACAGAAACAGCATATCCCCAGTATGCCAGATATTGTACGGAAGTCAGACCTGCAGCTTCGCCCAGATAATTGAAATAAATAGGCAGAATTGTTGCTGTCAAAAGAGTGAATGCGGAGTTTCCTACATCATAAAGTATCCATCGTTTTTCATCTCCTGTCAGTCTGAAATGTATTTTCTTCTCACAGCACTTATCATTCATAGAAACAGTTTCCTTTCTCAGAATAAAGTTGTCACACTTCACATTATAGAAAAAGTATATCAGACTTTCAGTGCGGACACATGCTGTTTATTGTTAAAACCATGTTAATTTCATTATCACAATAAGCCAAACAAAAGAGCCGCCCTGCACAGGCGGCCACATTCCGGAAATTTTATCATTTAGTTTTCTTCAGTTTCTGCTTTTTGCGCTATCTTTTTCTCTTCGGGACGAGTTTTTTCCCGGTTTCTCTTCACTGCAAAAGTGATGCCCAAAGCTGCTCCCAGAACAGATACAACAGCAGCTGTGCCGATGATGGTGGCTTTCACAGCAGAAATCTTTTTTTCCTGCGGCGGATAAACGTGATGAACTATTCCCAAAGCAGTAAAAGCTTTATAATCTTCCTCAGAAAGTTCCATGGTCACCTCTCGCTCCGAAGAACAAATCTTTGCAAAGATCCGTCCCTCCCGGTCCACAAAACAAGGATCGATGAACTGATAGTCTCCCAAGGTGACAGGAGCAGAAAACAGATCCCGTTCCAAGACTCCAATCCCCTCTGCATCTTTGTCAAAATAACAGAGATCATACCAGTCTCCCTCTTTGGTCAGGCTACCGTGGCGAATCTGTCGTTTTAAAAGACCGAAAGACTGCAGATCGTTCTCCAGAGTATCCTTTTCAGAAAAGTTTGCTGCACTGCTTTTATCAAGCTGATTCAGCTTTTCCTCTGCCTGTTCACAGATCATATCTGCTGCCTGACTTCTTTCTGCAAAGCCGGATCGCACCACCTGCCTGTCACTGCCAGCTTCGCATCTCTTTCTGTAAAAATCTTTCCCATCGCTTCAGCAACCAGACGTTCAAAAGTCCGAGTCTCTATCTCTTCACGGTGAGGCCTGCTTAAAATAACCCGCTCACTTCTCTCCTTGAGAAACTCAAACAGTACGGCAGACATTTCTTCATTTATTACCGTTCTTTCCTTCATATCGCTGACAGTTACAGTAACCATAGAACTCTCCTTTCTGCGGAATTTGTCGAGAGACAGTTCTTCAGACTGTTTCTCCGTTATACCACCTTTGTGGTCCAGTCTTCAATATTCCATACATCTGTTACAACGTCCTGATAAAATTCAGGTTCATGACTGACCAGAATCACAGTGCCTTTGAACTCTCTGACTGCTTCCTTCAGCACATCTTTCGCTACAGGGTCCAGATGATTGGTCGGTTCATCCAGAACCAGAAGATTCATCGGATTCTGCATCAGCTTGCACAGGCGGAACTTGGCATTTTCTCCCCCTGACAGCACGCGAACCTGACTCTCAATATGTTCATTTGTCAACCCGCATCTTGCCAGCGCCCTGCGGACTTCTCCATTATCAAGGCTCGGAAACTCGTCCCAGAAATCCTGCAGTGCCGTTTTGCTGCTGCCATCGTGTTCCTGCTCAAAATAGGCAGGCTCCGCATAATAATCCAGTTTCACCTCTCCATCAAAAGGAGGAATAATCCCCAGCATCGTCTTCAAAAGGGTAGATTTTCCCAGACCATTGACTCCCTTGATAGCGATTTTTTTACCTCTCTCTATATGGAAGGTCAAAGGCTTTGTCAAAGCCTCGTCATAACCCAGCACCAGATTTTCCGCCTCAATCACATATTTACCCGGTGCTCTCGAATACTCGAATTTAAAAACCGGCTTCGGTTTTTCCTTCATCAGCTCGATTTTCTCCATCTTGTCCAGTTTTTTCTGCCGTGACTTAGCCATGTTGGTGGTGGCAATTCGTGCCTTGTTTCTGGCAATAAAATCTTCTAAATCGGCAATTTCTTTCTGCTGTTTTTTATATGCCTGTTCCAGCTGCGCCCGTTTAATATCGTACATGTGCATAAAATCATCGTAATTTCCTGTATATCGGGTCAGAACTGCATCTTCTACATGATATATAACATTGACTACATTATTCAGAAACGGAATATCATGAGAAACCAGAATAAAAGCGTTCTCATAGTTCTGCAGAAATCTGGTAAGCCATATAATATGATTTTCGTCCAGATAGTTGGTCGGCTCATCCAGAATCAGTATCATCGGATTTTCCAGAAGCAGCTTTGTCAGAAGCACTTTGGAACGCTGTCCTCCAGAAAGCTCCGTCACATCTTTGTCAAGGCCAATATCCCCAAGACCCAGTCCGTTGGCAAACTCCTCAATACGGGAATCGATGGTGTAAAAGCCGCTGTGTTCCAGAATATCCTGGATCTCCGCAGCATTTTCCATCAGCACAGCCATTTCCGTCTCAGAGGCCTCCGCCATCCTGTC
>CABSEO010000340.1 GCA_902476665.1 uncultured Emergencia sp. | reverse complement strand
AGAACCAAAGTTTACACCGCTCTTATTGTTCAGGATATGGGTGATGGTTACTGTCAGAGGCTCATAGCTTCCGTATTTCACATATTCATCCTGACCAAATTCTTCTTCCTCTCCTGTCCTGCTCATGGTGGTATCATAAGCTTCTTTCAGCTTATCATATTCATACTGAGTCATAACCAGACTTCCGTCATTTGTGGATTCCGGATGCATATCTGCGCTGTCTTTCTGCTGTGTAGCGGAATCCTCAGAAACCGGAGCCTGCAGCCCGAACAGTTCTGTAACATCTTTCATAACTGTGTCAAAATCTGTTTTATTCTCTTTATAACCTGCTACATAATCAGAGTCAAATTTTGCATAGGAAATCTTCTGGTTATTAAAATTCTGAAGGAAGGTATCATAATCCGTTCCCGCATAACCGATGGTAAGACCTCCTGTCTCATGATCACCGGTTACCAGGATCAGAGTCTCGTCCGGATGCTCATTGTAAAACTCCAGAGCTTCCGCAACTGCATTATCCAGGGCAATGGTGTCGCTGATGGTAGCTGCTGCATCGTTTGCATGACATGCCCAGTCGATTTTACCGCCTTCCACCATCATAAAGAAACCTGTATCATTATCCAGCATTTCAATTCCTTTATCTACATAATCTGCCAGCGCCCATTCTCCGTCCTGGAGGTCCATATCATAAGCCATGGCGTCGCTGTCTGCCAGATGCTCATCGATTACAATCGTTTTTCCATCATCCGGTGTCAGTGCCTCTGCTTCTGCCTGGGTTTTTACCACTTTATATCCCGCTTCTTCTGCTGCTTCATAAAGATCTTTTTGATCTTCGTTTTCTCCTGTAGGCTGCAGAAGCGCTCCGCCTGCGAAATAATCAAATTCGCTTTCAATCATTTCAAGACCAATATCGTAATAATCATTTCTGGACGCCTGATGTGCATAAAATGCCGCCGGTGTGGCATGATTGATATTGACACTGGAAATCACACCGATCTTATAATCTTTCTGCGCCTTCAACTTCTCTGCAATCGTTTCATATTCCTGTGTAAAATCCTCACTTACATTAATACTTCCGCTCCATGTCTTGTATCCTGTAGCAATAGAAGTTGCTGTAGATGCAGAGTCCGGTCATAGGTCTGAGCGGAACCGGAAACCGGAAAATTCATCATATTCAGATTGTTCTGACTGTTCAGAACTGTTTTTTCTTCTCCCTCTACTGTAACTTTTTCCCCATTCTCAGCCGAAGCATTTGCACTCTTAAAATAATTTGTCAGCTGAATCTGAGGATAGCTCATACCGTCTCCGATAAATAAAAATACATATTTCGGTGTTTTCCCATCCGTCTGAACCGCTGCATCGGTCTCTTCTGCTGCTGTTTCCTGCGTTTCTGCTTTTACTTCCTCTGCTGCACCGTTTCCGCACCCTGTCAAAAGACCTGATGCCAGCATCATGGAAGCCATGGTGAGACAAACAATTTTCTTCTTCATAAATTTCCTCCTGGGTTGTTTTGTTTTACGCGGTTTAATTTATCACAGGAAGCCTGCTGCCAACTATCATCTTTTATAAAATTTTAAGTTAAATGTTTGTGAACCGAAAATTTCTGTTATACTGTTCTTATCAATACAAGCCAACAAACAACAGACGGATGTCTATATGGGGTGACTGTCTATGGCTATGATCCAAAAAATGATGGGAGGATAAATCATATGTTGAAAATTGCAATTTTAGGACTTGGAGATCGTGGTATGAATTACGGGAATCTGGTGCAGACAGCGACAGATTCTAAAATCACCGCTATCTGTGAAAAAGACATGGAGCGTCTGAAGCTGGGGCAGGAACGTTTTCACCTGCCGGATACTGCCTGCTTCACTGACTCTTCCGAATTTTTAGCTCAGGAAAGACTTGCAGATGTAATGTTTGTCTGCACTCAGGACAGAGACCATTACAGCAACACCATGGACGCTCTGGAAAAAGGGTACCATGTCCTGGTAGAAAAACCAGTATCTCCCAATCCGGAGCATTTAAAGGCAATCATAAAAAAAGCAGAAGAAAAAGACAGGAAAGTATTGGTCTGTCATGTACTGCGCTATTCACTGTTCTACAGAAAAATCAAAGAACTCCTGGACAGCGGTTCCATCGGCAGGACTATCCTGATCCGCCACGCTGAAAACATCGGTTTCTGGCATTTTTCTCACAGCTTTGTAAGAGGGCACTGGCATAAGGAGGCGGAAACCTCTCCCATGATCCTTGCAAAATGCTGCCATGATATGGATCTTCTCTACTGGTGGACAGGTTCAAAATTCCGAAGCGTCTCTTCCAACGGACAGCTTACTTTCTATACTCCTGAAAACAGACCTGACGGTGCCGCAGACCGCTGCTGTATCTGTCCTCTGAATAAGACCTGCCTCTATGATGCCAAGCTTCAGTACATAGGAAGAGAAGACCATCCGGAACCCTTCTTCCCCTGGGGAACCTATGCTGTGACCAACACTCCGGGAAACGAAAACATTCTGAAAGCTCTGGAAACAAACAATTACGGGAAATGTGTATTTTCCGGCGAAAATGATGTAATGGACTGCCAGACTGCACAGTTTGTCTTCGAAAATGGCGTTACAGCGCAGTTTTCTGTTAATGGTTTTTCCAATGAGAACTACCGCAGCACTCATATTTTCGGAACCAAAGGAGAAATCTGGTGCAATGATCTGGATGAAACTATTACTCTTCGGGAATTTGGAAAGGAAAAGACCATATTCAACATGTCTCTCGCCAACCAGGGCTACGGCGGCGGCCATGTAGGCGG
>CABSEO010000339.1 GCA_902476665.1 uncultured Emergencia sp. | reverse complement strand
TCTTTGTGGGACATGTATATTACTGGGGTGATATTCACATGAAAAATTTCGGCGCAGAGAGAGGTTCGCATATCAGCCCTGTAAAAGATGCGCTGGACAGAGGGCTTGTAATAAACTTTCATCAGGATCCACCGGTTACAAAGCCGAATATGATGCATTCTGTATGGTGTGCAGTAAATCGAATCAGCAGGGAGGGCAAAGTCATCGGAGCGGATCAGAAAATCGATGTGTATGATGCACTGAAGGCTGTCACCATTAATGGAGCGTACGCTTATTTTGAAGAAGATTCGAAGGGAAGCCTGAAGGAAGGAAAAAGAGCAGATATGGTGATTCTGGATCGAAATCCTCTGGAGACACCATCGGAAGAACTGAAAGAAATTAAGGTAATGATGACTATCAAGGACGGAAAAGTCGTATATCAGAGATAAAAGAAAAAGTGTGCATGATGGAAGAGATGATGAAATACCGTCATGCACACTTTTTAAATTGGCAGTCAAACGCAGTCTGACTTTATCAGTGTGTCAAAGAGTTTAACGCCTTCGATCAGCACACTGTCATCAAAATCATAGTTGTCACTGTGAAGGGGAATACCGCTGCCGGTTCCCAGGAAAAAGAAAATTCCGGGGAGCTGCTGTTCAAAAAAGGAAAAGTCCTCTGCAATGGTGACAGGTCTGCGTAATTCTACATAGTTTAAATCCAGAAGACAGGGTTTGACCTCCGCATATAGCTCTTCGTTGTTGTTTACTGCAGGGTGGCTTTTGCTGACATCCAGCTTGAACTTTACACCATACTGGTTTTCAATTTCTTCTCCCAGATTAGTCATAGCATCCACCAGAGTCTGCCAGGTTTTCTCATGAAAGGTACGCATTGTACCCTCCAGACGGCTCAGCGGTGAAATGGCATTTCGTACCGTACCACTTTCCATCATGCCAAACTTGAGCACGGATCGATCTTTGACAAAGAGAGATTTGAACATATAAATGTCACTAATGAATTTGCAGGCAGCTTCCAGGGCATCACGGCCTTTTTCCGGTTCACCGCAGTGGGCGCTGATTCCTTCTATGATGACTTCTACTGCAGTGGATTTTGCCATCATAGGTCCCGGCTTAGAGGCAATTTCACCTTTGGAAAGCATCGGCCAGAGATGGAGTCCAAAGATTGCTTTGATATTGTATTGATCAAAAAGATGGGTGTTGCAGATACGAAGTGCGCCGTCAATGGTTTCTTCTGCCGGCTGAAATAAAAGCAATGCATTATACGGCATTTTTCTGCCTTCTTTCGCATAAGTATCCAGTATCTTGGCAAAGCCCAGCATAATAGCCATGTGACCGTCGTGACCGCAGGCATGCATACAGCCTTCGTGAACAGAGGCATATGGCGCGCCTGTTTCTTCCTGAATGGGAAGTGCATCCATATCGGCGCGGAAAGCCAGAGTCTCCTTACATCCAAAGTCAAAAAAAGCAATGACACCTGTCTTAACAATGTCACTGACCGTGCAGGAAAGATCTGCAAGAATCTGCCTTACATAGGCGCTGGTTTTATATACATAAAAGCCCAGTTCAGGAATCTGATGCAGGTCTCTGCGATATCCGATAATTTCGTGTGATAAACTGTCGTAATCTGTCATAATGTGTACCCTCCGTACTTCTAACATATATCATATAAGGGAAGGAAACTAAAGTCAATTGTTATTTCACTTTATCAGGATTTATGCTAAAATAAATTTATGAGAAAAAAGAAAAAAACTGTCAGAAAACGAAGAAAAAACTTAAAAGGATATTCCTTTTCGAAACGTATAAAGATCATTATAGCTATTTTTGCCATATCCATGTTCTTGTGTACTTTTGCTGTTTTTTACGTAGTTCTGGGAAGCTATGACGGACTGGGCCTTCCTCAGAATCTTGCTGAAAATGAGTATGATATGCAAAATTTATCCAGTGAAGACGGATTGATTACTTATGATGACGCAAACTACAGCTCACTGAAAGGGATTGACGTTTCTTACTATCAAAAAGAAATTGATTGGCAAAAAGTGAAGGAAAGCGGCATCGATTTTGTGATGATTCGTCTAGGATACCGTGGCAGCGAGGAAGGGGATCTTTATACAGACAGTCGTTTCAGAGATAATTTGAAAGGTGCAAAAAAAGCTGGTCTCAGAGTAGGCGTCTATTTCTTTTCTCAGGCTGTCAATCCTGAAGAAGCGGTGGAGGAGGCCAAATATGTGATCCGGAGAATCAGGGGAAAAGGCATTGATTTTCCGGTAGTTTTTGACATGGAACCTGTTTCTGCTGATGACAGAATTTCTGAATTGACCACCATGGAAAAAACAGAAATTGCCGATGCATTCTGCCAGATTATTGAGCTGAACGGACATGAGGCCATGATCTACGGAAATCCTCACTGGCTGGCAAACCATCTGGATTTGTCATATCTGACTGATTATGAGGTTTGGCTGGCTCATTATACGGAAGTGACAGACTATCCATACCAGTTCGCTATGTGGCAGTATACCGACAGCGGCAGTGTAGAAGGGATTTCTGGAGAAGTTGATCTGAACCTGTATTTTGTGAAAAAAGATAAGGACAGGACTGAAGAGTAAGGTCACTGATATTGTAAGAAGGGAACTGAAAGTGATGGGAGAATATGAACATATTGTACAACCTTTTGCACCGGTTTATGATGAGCATTCTGAAATTCTGATCCTCGGAAGTCTTCCTTCAGAAAAGTCAAGAGAAACAGGGTTTTATTATGGACATCCCCAGAATCGCTTCTGGAGAGTATTGGCGGCGATCTATGAAGAAAAG
>CABSEO010000338.1 GCA_902476665.1 uncultured Emergencia sp. | reverse complement strand
TGCTGGAAGGCGAAACACCTTATTACTTTGGGGGGTATGATGAAGAGAAGCTGAAAATCGGGCCGATTATTTTAGATGATGCCCGGTGGGACAGCCCTTGTATGGCAGAAGAGATTTTCGGACCAGTTCTGCCTGTCATTGAATTTGAAGAATTAAGACAGGTGAAAAGCTGGGTGGAAAAGCGACCGAGGCCACTTGCGCTTTACCTGTTTACCGGGAGCAGAGAAAATGAAAAGTTTATACTGAAGAATCTCTCTTTTGGCGGGGGATGTATCAATGATACCATCATGCACCTTGCCAACAACCGGATGCCTTTTGGCGGTACCGGTGAAAGCGGAATGGGTTCATATCATGGAAAATACAGCTTCAGAACCTTTTCTCATGAGAAAAGTATCTTGAAAAAGAGCAGATTTATTGATCTGCCGATGAGGTACGCACCTTATCCTGCAAAGGACCGACTGCTGCGATTCTTTATGAAATAGATTATGACGGCCGGTAGAGGCATATATGAAGGAGGAAATCCATGAAAGAGGTTTTGGAACAGATTTTGGAAAACTGCCGACGGTTTACACTGGAAGGAAGCGTAGCCAGCTATATTCCTGAACTTGCAAAGGCTGATCGTGAAAAAATCGGTATTTATGTAGCAACGCAAGACGGCGATTATTTTGCGGGAGACTGGGATAAAAGATTCACGATTCAAAGTATCGTGAAGACCATATTTCTCATGCTTGCAGCAGAAGACAACGGAATTGGCGTTGTAAAGTCTCATGTGGGTGTGGAAGCAACGGGAAAGCCGTTTAACGCTATTGATTATGCTGATTCTCAGCTGCTGAAAGAACATATCAATCCGATGGTGAATATCGGTGCAATCGCGGTCTGCGGTATGGTGAAAGCCAGAGATAATGAAGAACGTTTCAGACGGCTCATGGACTTTACCAGAAAAATTACAGAAAATCCGAATCTGGAAATTGACAGACAGGTATATCGTTCAGAAAAAGAAACGGGAAATAAGAATCGTGCTCTGGGCTATCTTCTGAAAAATAACGGAATGATCTACGGCAGCGTAGAAGAACTTCTGGATGTATATTTTGCCATGTGTTCTGTAAAAGTGAACTGTAAGGATCTTGCAAATATTGCACTGATGCTTGCAAATCATGGGAGAAACAGAGCAGGAGAGCAGATTATCCCTAAAGAAGATGCAGTGTTTATGAATGCGGTGCTGACCACCAGCGGCATGTATGACGGCAGCGGGGAATTTGCCACTACTGTGGGAATTCCTGCAAAGAGCGGTGTGGGCGGAGGCATTATGGCGGACTGTCCCGGCCGTATGGGTATCGGTATTTATTCTCCGGCTCTGGATAAAAAGGGAAACAGCGTTGCCGGCATTAAAATGCTGGAGGCTCTCAGCAGGGAATGGGATCTCAGCATCTTTTAATGCGTATTGTCTCCGGTCTTGTGAAAAAATTATCTTGATATTGGTTCAGACTGTGATAAAATGGGTAACAGAAGAGCATGAGATGACTTGAATGAGGCGGCGCCAGAGGTGAGTACAGACTTTGGCGCATCTTTTGATGAAGAGTTTGATAATCAGTGTGATAAGGAGGAAGAGCAAATGCATTGTGTACGTAAAGTGACAGAAGATTTATACTGGGTAGGGGCCAATGATAAAAGACTGGAATTATTTGAGAATATACATCCCATTCCCAGAGGTACATCCTATAACGCATATCTGCTCCTTGACGAGCAGACTGTTCTGTTTGATACTGCAGATTGGTCAGTCTGCAGACAGTTTTTAGATAATGTGGAATATGTTTTGGACGGCAGAAGTCTGGATTATCTGGTCATCAATCATATGGAGCCGGATCACGGGGCATCCATTGAAGAAATTCTCCTCAGATATCCTGATGTTAAAATTATCTGCAGCGCTAAAGCGGCTGTATTCATGAAGCAGTTCGGGTTTGAAGCTTCTGCTGTGGAAACCGTGAAGGAGGGGGATGTGAAATCCTTCGGCAAACATCAGGTGACTTTTGTAATGGCACCTATGGTTCACTGGCCTGAAGCAATGGTTACCTTTGATACTACGGCTGGAATTCTGTTTTCTGCAGATGCTTTCGGATCTTTTGGTGCTCTGGATGGAAAGCTTTTTGCGGACGAAGTTGACTTTGACAGAGACTGGCTGGATGATGCAAGAAGATATTACACCAATATCGTAGGTAAATATGGACCACAGGTACAGAATCTGCTGAAAAAGGCAGCAACTCTGGATATCAAATATATCTGCCCGCTTCATGGACCCGTATGGAGAGAAAATCTGGGATACTTTATTGAAAAGTATGACAAATGGTCTCGCTATGAGCCGGAACAAAAAGGAGTACTGATTGCTTACGCTTCCATGTACGGTAATACAGAATGCGCAGCCAACATTCTGGCGGCAAAGCTGTGTGAAAAAGGGATTACCAATGTGGCTCTCTACGATGTATCAAATACCCATGTATCCTATCTGATTGCTGAGGCCTTTAAGTATAGTCATATGGCCTTGCTTTCAGTTACATATAATCTGGGAGTTTTTCCTGTTATGGCAAATTTCCTGGAGGACATGGCCGCACTCAATCTGCAGAACAGGACGGCAGCTGTGGTGTGCAACGGAAGCTGGGCGCCGCAGGCAGGTCCGAAACTGGTGGAAGCTGTCGGGAAAATGAAGAATACAACAATTCTCAACGATGTGATGACTATCACGTCTTCTCTGAACGGCGATACTTGTGCACAGCTTGAACAGCTGGCTGATGCAATCTGTGAGAGTGTAAAAGGTGAATAAGTAAAGAT
>CABSEO010000337.1 GCA_902476665.1 uncultured Emergencia sp. | reverse complement strand
CGATCCGGAGCGGGAGTACGCGCCGCTTGTCCGGGCTATGGGCGGAGAAGTAGTTGAAATTTCGGCGGTCAGCGACAGTCACATCAATGCTATGGATATCAACAGAGAGTACGGAGAGGTCAATCCCATGATTGAGAAATCTCAGTTTCTCCAGTCCCTCTGTGAACAGGTCATTGCGGAGCATCATTTTGTCAAAGGACAGCAGTCCATTATTGACCGCTGTACAGAAAATGTATACCGGTATTATCTGCAGGGCAACTATCAGGGAGTACCGCCGACACTGCAGGATTTTCGAGAGGAGCTGCTGAAACAACCTGAACCGGAAGCAAAGTCTCTTGCGCTGGAACTGGAGCTGTTTACCACGGGGAGTCTGAATACCTTTGCCAAGCAGACCAATGTGAACACCAAAAACCGTCTTATCTGTTACGATATACTGGAGCTTGGAGAACAGCTGAGAGCCGTGGGTATGCTGGTGATTCTGGACAGTATTCTCAACCGTATTACCAGAAACAGACTGTCAGGAAAACAAACCTTTTTGTATATTGACGAGATTTATCTGCTGTTCATGCATGAGTATTCGGCTCAGTTTCTTTTTAAACTATGGAAACGCGTGCGAAAGTATGGCGCGTTCTGTACGGGAATTACACAGGATGTGGAGGATCTGCTGCAGTCTCACACGGCCAGAGCCATGATCTCTAATTCGGAATTTGTGGTCATGCTGAATCAGGCCACCATTAACCGGGATGAACTGGCAAAACTTCTGAGCATTTCAGAGGCGCAGATGTCCTTTATCAAAAATGTGGATGCAGGAAAGGGATTAATGAAGGTGGGAAGTACACTGGTGCCTTTTGAAAACAGCTTTCCGAAGAATACACAGCTATACCGGTTGATGACAACTAAACAGAATGAAAATCTATGAATATGCGGGGCTTCGTAAAGACGGGGCCTCGTTTTTTGCATGAGGGAAATACATATGGAAATTAAAACGAAGAAGAATATAGCAGGATTAAAGCAAGATGTAAGAACCATTAAGACACGAAAGCTGATGAAAAATATGGCTATCAAGCAGAAGCAGGTTCTGAGAAAACAAAATCCTTCTAATACCGGAGAAGAGCAGACGGAGCAGCGTTATGCTGTTGAGCATACAGAACAGGCTGCGAAGTTTGTCACTGCAGCAGGCAGAAAACTGGTCCTGTCTAAAAGCAGAACCGTGGCACAGAGGAGGCAGTTTCTGAAAAGAGCGGAAAAAAGCATTTCCAAAGAGAAAACTATATATGATGCACCTGTGAATTCGGTTGCCTCATATATACCTTACGACGATTCTATGGAATCCGTTCAGCCATATAAAAGAGAGAAGGAAGCACTAAAACGGAAAGCAAGAGCAGGACAGAAAAAGCAGTTTATGGCCGTAAGAAAGAGACAGATAATAAAAGAAAAAACAGGAAACAGTGGAATGTTTGACGGGAGCAGTTGGAGTTTTTTGCCTGCCTGGACAACTGGGGAAAGTGGACAATATCTGTCTGTCCGGAAGGAAAGAAACTCTAGAGGAAGGAAGATAGAGACAACTTTTTTTGCTGCTTTTAAAAGAAAAAGTCCTCTGTACCTGGCTTTGACAGGACTTTTACTGGCGATATTGCTGATTGTTATGATTTTCAGCTCATCTATGGCCGTCATCGGAAGCGATGATGATTTAGCCGATGTACCTGCGGATGGGAGCATTGTGGAAGTTGCTCAGTCTCAGCTTGGAAACCGCGGAGGCAGACCCTACTGGAGCTGGTATGGTTTTGCAGATCATGTGGACTGGTGTGCCTGTTTTGTCAGCTGGTGCGCGGATCGGTGCGGATACATTGAGAAAAATATTTTTCCTAAATTCTCTTACTGTCAGGACGGGGCTAACTGGTTTATTCAAAAGCAGCAGTGGTATCGCAAAAGTATCAGACCAAAACCGGGAATGATTATCTTCTTTGACTGGGACGGAAATGGTGTTGCAGATCATGTGGGCATTGTAAAATCATGCAAAGACAATATGGTTCGAACAATTGAGGGTAATAGCGGGGATATGTGCAAAGAAAACCAGTATGCCGTGGGGAATGAGATGATTATGGGGTATGGCATGGTGGAAGTGTAGTGAAATATTAACAGTGTTAATTTGTCAAACAGCTTCTAATTAAAGTAAAAGTGGAACAATTGTGCAATAACAAAGTAAAAGTGTAAAAGATTCAACTGTTGATTTGCATAATCTGAATTGCTTGAAAACTCAATTGCTGTACGATATAATATAGATATGAAATTAGCCTAGGCTTGAAGGCCATATAAGAATCTTAAATTTTATCTTGACAACTGAGAAGTTTTAATAAAGGAAAACTTGATAGTACTTGATAGTAAGAGAAACGAACTTATGGTACTGTAATTTGTGGAGAGGTTAATATTATGGGAACTTTTAGGAAAATGATATGTTTCCTATAACATATTATACTCATATATGGAATCGATCTTTTTTCACAGCTTGGGTTTTTGAGTGCGGGTATAGGAACACTGGTTAGTACAATCGCCACATTGAACGCAACACTCATGGTTTTTATGAAAAAGGAGCACATTGCAACATTGTGGGGAAAAGGTGTATGGCTGCCTCATAGGTTATATCTAAAACAGATTTTTCCATTAAGCAGTGGTGTATTCGCAGAACAAGCGATAGAGCGTGTGGGGATGTTTCTTTATTTCAGAATGGTAGCAGATCTAGGTGCTTCCTCATTGAGTGTTCATAATGTCTGCATGGGAATATGTGATATCTATTATAGCTTTTCGCAAGGAATGGGAAAAGTCA
>CABSEO010000336.1 GCA_902476665.1 uncultured Emergencia sp. | reverse complement strand
TTGTTCTGGAGATTTTCAAAATCATCCGCGGCTATGGCGGTTCTGCCATCTGTGCTACCCAGGATCTGAATGATTTCTTTGCTCTGGACGACGGTAAATATGGTAAGGGTATTATCAATAATTCCAAAACCAAAATTATCCTGAACCTGGAAGACGAAGAGGCGATGCGGGTACAGTCAATTCTGCATCTTTCCGAAGCAGAAACTATGGCTATCACTCATTTTGAACGTGGAAATGCACTGATCTCTACCAATAACAATAATGTAACTGTTGAGTTTAAAGCCTCGGAACTGGAAAAAGAACTGATTACCACGGACAGAGAAGAACTGAAGCGGCTTTTGGAGCGGGAACGCCAGCACCAGGTTATGTCTGAAGCGGTCTAATACACAGGATTACTCACACTTTGAGTATTTACTGCTCGACCGTCAATACTGCCAGCTTACGAATCCTCACAATTACGCATGATTACGCAAAAGGAGGCTTTTATGCTTTATCCAAACCAGACCGGCTCTGTACACAAAGAAATCATCCGGCTTCTTTCCCTGTACCACCGCCTGA
Source organism: uncultured Emergencia sp. (assembly GCA_902476665.1). GTDB lineage: Bacteria > Bacillota > Clostridia > Peptostreptococcales > Anaerovoracaceae > Senimuribacter. Next base: position 2,274 of record CABSEO010000336.1, on the reverse strand, counting down.
AGTTTCGTCAGATGCTGCTGCTCTTCCCTCAGCTTTCTGAGACAGCTTTTCATTCCATATTAAAACAGCTGCAAAAACAGGGCCGGATCTCCTTACAGGAAAGCTCTGTCGTTCATCTGCCGGAAACAGAATGTGCTGATGGGATGGAGGCTGCTTTTGATGTGCTTTTGGACTTCTTACCGGAAGTCACCTACCATGCTCCAGGCGAGTTTCCTGTTACGCTTACCTTCTTTGCCCGTGAAGAATGTTATGAGGTCATCTGGCTGCCGGAAGGCAAAGAACTTCTGGTTTCCCATGCGCTGTCCCTGCAACTGCGGCCTCCTGATAACTATCAGCGTCTGATCGTTCTGTCATCGGAAACTCAGCTGGAACTTGCCGGCCGGCTTCCGGATGTAACCGCATATTGCCTGCCACGAAACGGGAAAATTCATTACTACAAGAAAGGACTGACTTATGGACCGAACCACCCTGAATACCCGGCTTGAGCGGATACAAAATGAAATATCCAAACTCGTCAACACACTGTATGCTCTGAACCTGACTGACAGTGATACTTATCCCCAGAACTATGAGGAGCTGAGCACCGATGCTGCATTGCGGGCTGAGAAAATTGCCTGTACTCTCCGCAACCTGATCTACTCTGCCAATCTGGTACCCAAACCGATTCTGATGCAGAAAGCGGCAGATATACAGGGAATTACCGTGACTCAGATTGACTGTCAGGTTGTTATCACTTTGCCGGGATTGATGCCCAAAAAGAAAAAAGGTTCAAACCCTGCTTTTATCACCGAACCCCTTTATCAGTGTCTGGCGGATTATGCCGGCACCCACCCTCTGCGTCGTTTCGACCAGTGTGTTGTGTGCTTTTCACACCAGTACGACCAAAATCAATCTGCCAGGCGCATCCGGGACTATGACAATCTGGAATGTAAACAGATTTTAGATACTGTAGCCGCCTTTCTGATGAAAGATGATTCCGGCCTTTTATGTGATGTTTATCACTGTACCCAGTTTGGTACCGAAGACTGTACGATTCTTACCATTATGGAAAAATCTTATTTTTCAAAATGGCTGAAAGCGCATGAAAATGCTGCCAAGTACCTGTCGGATTTTCCTTCTGAATCCGGCTGAAAGTTTCGACTCCGGTAAAATCTGTCACAGGATACATATAATCTACCATTTTCGGGCTAAAGAACGCTCGGGTTTTACCGGAGTTTCAGCCGAATATGGTTAAAACCAACAGGAGGTGATTACTTTGGATACTTCGACTGCCGCCTACCGGATCTTAGAAATAACTGCCATTTCCGGTGAACTTCCCTGCGATACCCTTTCTCGGATTCATATAGGAGAAAGCTATGGAGAGAAGTTAATCACGCGCCTTAAAGAAGACCGGCTCATCAAAACCCACTATAAAGATAAGCTGCGCGGATACCGACTGACTTCCAGAGGAAAGAAACTGCTCCTTGCCCAAAATCCGGAGCGTTTTTCCTTTTATCTGACTGGAAGCAGTGATACCAATCAGCCACGAAGCGACTACCCCAGAAGGCTACGGCTTCACCAGACTTCCCGTACTTACTGCCTGATGCTTGGTGCGGGAATCACTATATTCCGGGATAAAAAACCGGCTTTGTTTTCCGGAGTTCCGCCAGATGATACTCATATACTTCCTTTCCCTGTCTTTTATCAGTCCAGAGAGCTGAAGGAACTTGGTATGGAAACAACAAAGATTAACAACTCCAGAGCCATTGGAATCCTTTTAACCGAAAGTCTGATATTTCCAGTCTTCTATACAGGAAGTACTGTGATGAAATGGGAATATAAAACAGAGATTCGTCTGAAGGCTCTGCTCTCCCATCATATTACACAGGGGGTACTATCCGATCATTACTGCCACAAAATTCCTATCCACGCACTCTTCATCGGTAGCAATATGGAAACTGCTGTGAAACTGATGACCAGTACCGGTGGGGTCCGGCACAGCCTGTTTACGCTTGATACCAGTTTTGACTATTTCCACTTTATCCCTGACAGCCATGCCGGTGAAATTCTTTTAAAGATTTTGTGCAGCCCGACCATTGGCAGACAGCTGACTGTTCTGCTTCTTTCAGACTTAGAAACCGTTAATCCGTCCATTAGTATGGAACATGATGCAGTCCGAATGGGACAGCCGGTTCTTCTGGCTTATGATTTTGATATGCTGCGAATCTCCCGTTTTATCACCGCCCTTAAACTGCAAAGACAGACCGGACATCTCATCTGTTTTGACTTCCAGAA
>CABSEO010000335.1 GCA_902476665.1 uncultured Emergencia sp. | reverse complement strand
TACTGTGTCTGGGCAGCAGGGTGTGGGAGATGGAGGTGATCTATGATTTCCGCTTTGTACTGGCATTTATCGGAATAGTCATTTTCGGAACCATTCTTCCTTTTACCATGTACGTTTATGGTGTAAGCCGCTGCGGCGCGGTAAAAGCCAGCATGATTGCAAGCATAGAACCGGTTTCAGCTACAGTATTTATGGTTGTGTGGCTGAAGGAACCATTTATGCTCATCGATCTGGCAGGATTCCTCTGCATATTCATCACGGTTTTCCTGCTGGTAAAAAAAGAAGAAGTTCGCGATCCTGAAAAGCCTGTTTCCACGTGTGAACCGCACGAAAACAAAGCTCAGTAAAACTGCTTTTTATAAAGAAACAGCCTGTGCTTCATTATGAGACAGGCTGTTTTTTTATAAAATACTTTCATCTAAAATAACTGTAAAAGGTCCATCATTTAAAAGAGATACTTTCATTTCTGCACCGAATTCGCCGGTTTCCACTACAGGTACCACTTTACGGCACTCGTCTACAATATAGTCATAAAGAGCCTCTGCCTGATCAGGCGCTCCCGCATCGACAAAGCTGGGACGATTTCCCTTCTTACAATTTGCATATAGTGTAAACTGAGAAATCAGAAGCAGCTGTCCTCCCACGTCTGCCAATGAAAGATTGGTTTTCCCATTTTCATCCTCAAAAATTCGAAGACCCAACAGTTTTTTAATGTACTTGTCCGCAATTTCTCCGGTATCTTCTTTTCCCACACCGATGAGAACCAAGAATCCCTGTTGGATCTGACCTCTCACTTCTCCTTCGATGGTGACCGATGCTTCCGTCACTCTTTGAATCACAAATTTCATCTTTTTGTCCTCTTTTTCTCGTAAAATTCTCTGCTGTTTTATTGCGTAACTATTTTAACATGTCTCCGGCACCTGCGTAAAGCTTTTTCCATCGTTACCTCTCTGCCGTTCAAAGATATCACTATTTCCCCGCTCACACTGCTGCGCCGCCCATAACAAAAGGGCGGCGCTTTCCCATGTAAACGATACAGTTCAGCCATACCAGAAACTTTGAAGGTCCGTCAAGCTGCTGTATTCTCCAGGCGTTGTTACCTAATATCAAATTCCGGATTGATCGCATAGAAGTTCTTAGAATCCAGATTATCCTGCACAATTCTAAGTGCCTCGCCAAATCGTTGAAAATGCACAATTTCACGCTGTCTCAAGAATTTAATCGGCTCGATGACGTCAGGATCATCCACCATTCTCAGAATATTGTCATATGTGGTTCTGGCCTTCTGTTCAGCCGCCAGGTCTTCACAGAGATCCGTGATGGCATCACCTTTGGAGGCAAAGCACAGGGCGTCGAAAGGAAAACCTGCCGCCGCCTGGGCATATACTCCGGATGTATGATCTACAAAATATTCCTGAAAACCAGCTTCTTTGATCTGTTCCATGGTCATATTCCTAGTCAGCTGGTGCACAATTGCAGCAACCATCTCAAAATGTCCGATTTCCTCACTGCCGATATCAGTCAAAACGGCTGCGACTTTCCGATACGGCATGGAATACCGCTGAGACAGATACCTGAGTGAAGCGCCAATCTCGCCGTCCGGTCCTCCGTACTGGCTGATGATAAACTTTGCCATAGCCGGATTTGGATTTTTAATCTTTACAGGAAACTGCAGTTTTTTTTCATAGGTCCACATACTAATCCTCCATTTCCCAAGGCCACGGTGTTTCAACCCATGCCCAGCCTTTTGTTACGTCTGTATCAGTCGCTGTCAGCGGTCCGAACTGTTCTTCGAAGACTTCCACTGCTTCCAGATACATTCTTCTTGTTTCATCATAGAAATTCAGAGCTGCTCTGTTTGTAGGATGCGTATCCAGAAACAGTCCCGTATCTGTCAGTGCAAAGTCGTATATCTGCACTCTGCGCAATGCTTCTTCTCTGGTCATTTTTTTCTACCTCCCTGATATCCCAAAAAAGGAAAATCCAGGTCAGGGAAAATGGTTCCAACCTCAAATCCTTTTTCGTAGTCATAAGGCTGCTGCCAGATCTGCCAAGGCACATAGGCCATACCAGGCATCATGGTCTGCTGCGGCGGCTGCGGACAGATTTCGCAGTTCTGGTCATTAAGACAGGCCTGATGCTGCTGTACAGGCGGTGCCGGCTGATGATTCTGAGAAGATTCGCCTGTCTGTGCGGCAGTGTGTGCCTGCGGCATTTCCGACTGCATCTGCATAGTCTGTTCCTGCATCTGCATACCGGATTCTGCGCTGCCTGACATTTGGGCATCACAATCTCCAAGGATAATCGGCATGCCGATATAAGGCTCAATTCTATCCAAAAGTAAAACCCCTTTCACAGTAAGATATTCTATACTATGAAAGAGGTTTTTCTTTTGTGACTATTTTTCTTCGTCCTTTTCCATGTTGACAGCTTTGAGAATCTGCCTGCAGGTCAGCATTTTCGCATAACTGTCCACTGCCATGACAAGCGCCAGCTGTACCAGTTCTTCTTCTGATGCGTCTTCTGGAATCGTTTCTGCTGTCTGCAGATAGGTATCATAAAACTGACGAGTGCTGTGGTGTTCCATTTCCTTTTCCAGCAGCTGCCCTGTTTCACTCACGCTGAGTACTTGCTTCAAAAGGCAAATAGCAGTCAGATATCCCATGTGCTCTCGGTTATATTTCTTTCCTTTGGCTCTTGGTAAAAGTCCGCTTTTCACATAATTATTGATCATGGCAGATGTCAGGTTCTCTCCCCCCTCTGGCGTCAGTCCTATATGCTGCCTTGCCATGTAGCTGATAACCTGATCCATGTACAGATAAAGATAAGGTATCTGCTC